>CANCVE010000134.1 GCA_947381435.1 Chitinophagaceae bacterium | reverse complement strand
CAGACACAGATGTATTTAAGCAAAATGTAAGGAACTTTTTTGAAAATATAGAACAATACAAACAAAAACTTGATTCATTAATTAATACCAACTTTCATATCATAAAACAACCCTCAGTTTTGTTGCAAACCTGATTGGGACGAGTATATCAAATGATACTTACTTTTACGCCATGCACATTGTAGTAAACAGTATCTATTTGCAGGGCAATCATCCGCACAGAAACTCTTTTGCACGCCACCTTTTTGGGTATTTAGTAGGCAAACATCCTGTGCATCATTTTTATTTTTTGATTAGCAATACAGAAAAAAGCCATTATCCCAAGGCAGAGAATGCAACTGTGATAAATATTAATTCATCAGTAAAAAATATTGCTTCGCTAAAAATTTGGAACACTATTCTGTTGCCAAAAATGTTGAAACAGCTAAAAGCGAGCATCCTTATACAGCCAAATGGATTGCATAGCGCTACCAAAGTGCCTCAGCTACTACTAATTACAGACTTATTATGGATGCAGCCTTCGTCTCATATGTCTGCCTCACTTCGTTGGTATCATAAGTTTTTTATGAAGGCGGCAATTACCAAAGCATCGCAGGTAGTAACCTTAACCGAACAGACAAAGCAAGATTTATTAAGCAATTTTCCCTCAGTTTCGGGCAAGGTTTCGCTCATTTATAGTGCCGCTTCTGCTATCTTCCATCAAATGGAATACGACGAGAAAAAACAAATAAAGGATAGCTACTCAGAAGGAAAGGAGTACTTTTTATATACAGGAAGTCATCATTCAGATAAAAATATCTTAGAGTTATTGAAGGCGTTTTCGCTTTTTAAACGATGGCAGAAGAGCAATATGAAACTTTTGGTGGCCGGAAAGATTGCTTCTAAGAAAAATGGTATTATTCAAAAGCTTGATTCCTATAAATATAAGGAAGATGTGGTGCTACTTCCGAGTATTACCGAGCAGCAATTGGCACAAATTACCGCTGCCGCCTATATTGTTATCCATCCTTTTTATAATGAACCATTTGCGCAGCCCATACTTTCTACTATGCAATGCGGCGTGCCTGTTATTGCTATTAATGAAATTAATATTGAAGAAATAGGCGGCGATACTTGCTTATATGCTGTGCCCGGTGACAATGAAGCCTTGGCAAACCAACTGAAATTGTTGTATAGGGATGAAAATTTGAGCCGCACATTGGTAGAAAAAGGCTTGCTTACAAAGAATGTTTTTAATTGGGAAAGAACAGGCGGCTTGTTTTGGGAATCCGTTTTAAAGGCGCTATAAAAAGGAAGAGTAAAGGCAATTTTAAACCTGAAAAGAAAGATTTTAGACGTGAAAATGCTTCTGGAAAGGCAGAATCTGGCAGTAGATAAGTAAAATCTACCCGTAGAAAAGCAAAATCTGACTGTAGATAAGCAATATCTGCTCGTAGATAAGTAAAATCTACTTGTAGATAAGTAAAATCCAACCGTAGAAAATCAAAATCTACCCGTAGATAAGTAAAATCTGACGTAGATAAGTAAATCCCAGGAGGCATTTTGGCTACTTGTATTACCGATTACAAGCGCGTAGTTGCATATTTAGCATCTGTAACCCGTATTTTTGCCACCTTAAAAAATTAATTAGATGAAATCGACAATTACAGTAGATGTAAATTTGGATAAGGACAAAGTTCCTGAAAGTATTATGTGGACTGCTTCTGGAAGCACTGCCGATAGTATGCAAAAGGCAAAGGCTACCATGCTTTCTTTTTGGGATGGGGCAGAAAAAAGTGCGTTGAGAATAGACCTTTGGACCAATGATATGATGGTGGATGAAATGGCCGATTTTTATTATCAAACTTTCATGGGTATGGCCGATACTTTTGATAGGGCTACGCACATGCACCCGCTTGTGGATGATATGAAAGCTTTTGCTAAGGCATTTTATGCAAAATTTAGAGAAGCACAATTACAAGAAAACAAATAAAAGAGTATTTTAAATTTTATGTTTTGAATTATAAATTAAACACGATTCAAAACATAAAATTCAAAATTTAAAACAACAAATATGAGCTTAGAATTACAGGTAATGGCGGAATTGAAGGAAGCCATGAAAGCAAAAGATGATGCTGCATTGCGCGGTTTGAGGGCAATAAAAGCTGAAATAATAAAAGCAAAGACAGAACCAGGCGCTGGCGGAGAAATTACTGCTGAAGGCGAGCTGAAATTGTTGCAAAAAATAGTAAAACAACGCAGGGATAGCTTAGAAATATTCACCCAACAGAATAGGGCAGATCTTGCTACCAAAGAAGCAGAAGAAATTGCGATAATAGAGAAGTTTTTGCCTAAGCAATTTACTGAGGCTGAGCTTAAAGAAGCGCTTGCACCAATCATTGCACAAGTTGGCGCTACTACAATGGCAGATTTGGGTAAGGTAATGGGTGTTGCCTCAAAACAATTGGCCGGAAAAGCGGATGGTAAGGCAATATCTGCGGCAGTAAAGGAGTTATTAAGCAGTCTTTAATTGTTAGTGGTTAGTTATTAGTTGTTAGGATGGAATAGATTATCCCTTCCTTGAATCTATCACTAACCACTGATAACTAATAACTAACAACTAAAAGTATGTTCATAGATATTCCATACTTCATTCTATTACTATTGGCGGTATACAAAGGCTACAATAGGGGATTGATAGTGGCAATCTTTTCTTTTGTAGGATTGATAGTGGGTATGGCTGCCGCTATCAAGTTCTCGGCTTTTGTTGCCAACTGGCTTAGTAAAAATACCCACATTGGCTTAGGATGGCTACCTGTATTATCGTTTTTATTGGTGTTTATAGGGGTAGTTGCTCTGATAAGACTCATGGCTGGCATACTTCAAAAGAGTGTGGAGTTTATGTTTATGGGCTGGATGAATAAAGTGGGTGGAATAATACTTTATGGCACTCTTTTTACCATGACTTTTAGTGTGATTCTGTTTTATGCAGTTCAATTGAATGTGCTAACCACCGAATCTATAGGCACTTCTAAATGCTATGGCTTTGTTAAACCTTGGGCTTCGTATTTTATAAATGGAATAGGAAAGGTTTTTCCCATTTTTAAAGGACTTTTTACACAATTGGAGACGTATTTTCAGCTTGCAGCAAAGAAATTATAAGTAAAAAATATAATTTATTATTCTATTAATCCACACCATTTTAGTTTGATAAGCAGTGCTGGAATTACAGAATAATTATAATTGCTCGAATTTGCGTTTATTTGTGGCTATTGCGATTGATACTAACAATTTTATTTAAGAAATATTTACATGGAATATACAATAAAGCAACAGGACAAGTACAAGTTTATTGAGGAAGGAGAAGGCGAGCCTTTACTACTTCTACATGGACTATTTGGCGCCTTGAGCAATTTTGGAGAACAGATTAATTATTTTAAAAAACATTTTAAAGTAATTATCCCATTATTGCCATTGCTTGAATTAGATATTTTTCATACTACGGTGAGTGGCTTGGAAAAACATGTACAAGGTTTTATCGAAGCTCGAGGATACAAAAATATACACCTTTTAGGAAACTCTTTAGGAGGTCATATTGCTTTAACACATGTGTTGAAGCATCCCGAAAATATAAAAACATTAACACTTACGGGTAGCTCTGGTTTGTTTGAAAATGGAATGGGAGACAGCTATCCAAAACGTGGAGATTACGAATACATTAAAAAGAAGGCAGAGATAACTTTCTACGATCCGAACTTGGCTGATAAAGCATTGGTAGACGAATTATTCGAAATTACTAACAATCGTATTAAGGTTATAAAAATTATTGCTCTTGCTAAGAGTGCAATTCGTAGTAACCTCAATGAAGAGCTGAACCAAATAAAACAACCTACGTTACTTATATGGGGAAATAACGATATTATAACCCCGCCATTTGTAGGAAGAGAGTTTAATAAACTTATTACAAAGAGTGAATTGTTTTTTATAGACAAATGCGGACATGCTCCAATGATGGAAGTACCTGCTGAGTTTAATGATATATTGAATACTTTCTTAGCTAAACATAAAGGATAAGTTTTAAATAGTTAGATTATGTTAGTTGCACAATTATTACAAACTGATTACCCAATGCTGCATTTGACAGATAAGGTATCGTTTGCCTTGCAACTAATGGAAGACTATGAAATACAAGATTTGCCAGTTGTTGTAAACGAGATATTTACTGGTTCAGTCTCTAAAGAGAGTTTATTAGATGAAGATGAAGACAATGTAATTGCCACACTTCAAACTAACTTTAGCAATAATTGCGTTAAAAAAGAGGAATTCTTTCTCTCTGCGTTAAAGGGTATTGTAGAAAATGATAGCACCTTAATTGCAGTAATCAATGATTCAAAGGAATATCTTGGCGTAATTACTTCTTCGGTTTTATTAGAACAGCTTTCTATTTATGTTGGAACCGTAGAACCTGGTGGCATCATTGTATTAGAAGTGGAAAGAAGAAATTATTCCTTTGGAGAAATAAGTAGGCTCGTGGAAACCAATGATGCTTATATCACACAGCTAAATACGTACACTGAGATTGATACCGGGTTGGTAATTGTATCTATTAAAATAAACAAAGTAGAAATAAGCGACATTATAGCCACTTTTCATCGGTATGATTATGTGGTCAGGTATTATTTTGGCGAAGAACAGTTTACAAATGAATTAAAAGACAATTATAATCACCTGATGGCGTATCTAAACATTTAAATTAGATAGATTCGTTTTAGGAATGCTATGAAAATTAAACAATCAATAACTTTTAACTGATGCAATATTGCCTAAGTATTTTCTTCTTCATTCTTATAGGCATCGCTCCCGTAATTGCACAACAAGATAGTGCTAAACTTAATCAATCAGTCAGCAGAAATAATCAAGTAGATACAACATCTAAACAAAGGCTTATTATTTCCGAAATTCAAATAGTTGGCAACAAACGAACGAAGCCATATATCATTCTCCGGGAGATGACACTAAAAGTGGGCGATATTATAACTGCCTCTGATTTGCCTAAGCAGATTGAAAAAAGTAAAAATCAGGTTTTTAATACTTCATTATTTATTGAAACGAATATTACTACTTCCAGTAAAACGGGCGATGTAGTAACACTTAAAGTTGAAGTAAAAGAACGATGGTACTTATTTCCGGTGCCCTACTTTACGCTAGCAGATAGAAACTTCAATCAGTGGTGGGTTATACAACATCGGGATTTTAATAGGGTAAACTATGGCATTCAGGCTACTCAATATAATCTTACTGGCAACAATGACCCATTGAGCATTTGGCTTATCAATGGGTATAACAAACAAATAAGTCTTAGATACACTGTACCGTTTTTTAATAATTCCTTGAAGCATGGTTTTGATATCGGATACAGTTACATTACTCAAAAAGAAGTAACAGACTCAACCGATTTTAATAAACAAGCATTTATTAAGAGTAATAGTTACGTGTTTACATATAATAGGGCCGATATTTCTTACACTTTTCGCCCAGATCAATATTGGCGGCACTCTTTCAGAGTAGGCTTTACGCACCAGCGTATTGGTGACACGGTGCTTTTGGTAAAGCAAAATTATTTTCCCAATAAAAGTACTCAGTTTCAGTTTGTTGATTTTACCTATAGATTTCGTTATCAGAACTTTGATTATAACGCATACCCTACAAAAGGCTCTTCATTGGAAGGCTATATTTATGAAAGAGGCTTAGACGATAAATCGAACTTATGGCAGTTGGGCTTTGGCGGTATGTATGTTAGACCAATGTTCTCGAAAACTTATTTAAAGTTTGCAGCAACAGGAACATTTAAAACACCATCAAATAATTATTTTATTAATCAACCTTTATTTGGATACACAAGCAGTTCTAACTTGAGAGGGCTAGAATATTATGTGATTGATGGAGATGCAGGGGTACTAGCACAAAGTACACTTTTTAGGGAAATATATAGTTGTAAGGTAAAGACGCACCTAAAAAGTAAAAATTATAGTCAGATACCTTTCCGTTTTTTCTTTAAGGTATTTGCCGATGTTGGCTATGCTCATAATGATTATCCGGGTAATAGTATGTTAAACAATCAGCTCTTATATACGGGTGGTTTTGGGTTAGACATTGTTTCATTTTATGATTTAGCTTTCAGGTTAGAATTTAGTTTCAATCAGTTAGGGCAGCATGGACTATTTTTACACGTCCATTAGAGTTGAGTATTTGATTGAAAAGTTGTCGTTTGCAGAGGTTATAAATTAGAGTTTTATGAAAATTGCTATATATAGTAGGGGATTAGATCAAGAACAGGAGGCCCCGTTATTGATTTTACTGGAAGAATTGGCTAAGTATAAAGTATCGGTTTTAATATTTCGTCCTTTACTTACTCAATACCATTTACCTACACCACTTTTAGAGAACGTAACACCTTTTGATGGTTATGCCGATTTGGATAATCAGATAGACTGTTTCATAACTCTTGGTGGAGATGGTACCATCTTGGACGCCACAACAATTGTTAGAGAAAAACAAATACCCTTATTAGGAATTAATTTTGGAAGGCTTGGTTTCTTGGCAAATATTAGTAGAAACGAGTTGCAGTCGGCAGTTGATGCCATTATAAATCGCACTTTTATATCTGATAAACGAAGTTTAATTCATCTGGATGCAAATATTCCATTGTTTGGAGAAAGCCCATTTGCCTTAAATGAGTTTTCGATACATAAGCGGGATACTTCACCAATGATTAAAATTCATACTTATCTAAATGGTGAATTCTTGAATACCTTTTGGGCTGATGGCCTAATTGTGGCTACTCCTACAGGTTCTACCGGATATAGTTTAAGCTGTACTGGGCCAATTGTATTTCCCGATTCTAGAAACTTTGTAATTACCCCCGTTGCTCCTCATAACCTAAATGTAAGAAGTATTGTGGTGGCAGATACTAGTGTTCTTTCTTTTGAGATAGAAAGCCGTGCCGATGAATTTATTTGTGCGTTGGATGCAAGAAGGGAAATTGTAGACAAGAAAATACAATTAGCTGTTAGGCGTGAAGCGTTTGATGCAAATTTGATTAAGCTAAATGAAAACTCTTTCTTATCTACACTTCGCGAGAAATTGACTTGGGGAATGGATAAACGTAATTAGCATAATTGCCTAACTAGGTTAGGATATAGGAATTGAGTGTAGCTTACCAAACCAAAAAGGTATTACTTATCATCACACATACTATCGATAATCGACTTTTAACTCACGACTCACGACTTTTTATTCATAACTTCCTAAATAGTATATTCGTTTTAAATGAAGGCATTAGTATATAAATCTACAGGCAGTTGGTATGTTGTAAAAACTGCCGAAGGAAAGGTATATAATGCACGTATAAAAGGTATTTTCAAGATAGATGGGATCACTTCTACAAATCCTCTTGCTGTTGGCGATGAAGTTGACATGGAAATAGAAAATGAAGTTGAGGATACGGGAACTATTACCTTTATTTATCCCCGAATTAATTATGTAGCCCGTACAAGTCCACGCAATAAAAATCAGCGTCATATCATTGCCTCAAATTTAGATCAGGCATTACTCTTTGCTACGCTTAAAGACCCTAAAACAAGCACAGGGTTTATTGATAGATTCCTTGTAGCCTGCGAGATGTATCATTTGCCAGCCATTATTGTGTTTAACAAGTGCGATGTTTATAGGAAAAAAGAATTAGATAAGTTTAAGGAGATAAAAGAGACGTATGAGGCAATTGGCTATAAGGTTCTCCTTACAAGCATTGCAAAAAAACAAGGCCTAAAAGAAGTAGAAACATTACTTCAAGATAAAACAACTTTGCTTAGTGGACATAGTGGTGTAGGAAAGTCTACTTTCATCAATGAATTATTTCCAGAATTAAGTTTAAAAACGCAAGAAGTAAGTGGTTGGAGTGGAAAGGGATTGCATACCACAACTTTTGCAGAGATGTTTGATCTCTCTTTCGGTGGAAGGGTAATTGATACGCCCGGCATTAGGGAATTAGGTTTGTCTGACGTAACTCGTCAAGAAATTAGTGGCTATTTTCCCGAGATGAAGGCCTTAATAAATGATTGTCAGTTCAATAATTGTATGCACTTTAATGAACAGGAATGTGCTGTAAAAGATGCTGTTAATGAAGGTAAACTGTCCCCTGAAAGGTATGTTAGCTATTTAAATATTGTAGATAGTATCAAAGAGAATGAGTGGTGATAGGAATATTGTTTAATAAACCCCTACACATACCGTACTTAATTTTTAACTCTTGACTTTCAACTTTCGACTCTTAAACTAATTAATAAGGTAGCTGTTGCTGTCTTGCCAACTTTTCATCTCTTTTTAATTGTCTTGCCAATGCCTTATCTTCTTCATCTTGCTTTTTCTTGGCAGCCTTTTGTTCTTTTGTCAACTTAGGTGGTTTCTCAATTTCACCCGTTCTTATCCCCTTCTTTTGAGAAGTCTTTTTACCAGTAATAGGATCTCCTTTCGCTGTTGGGTGGGGTGCATTTTTTGCTTTTTTATCTAGAAATGAGTTAATCCTTTCCGCGCCAAATGCTCCAGGTGGACACCCACTTCGAGGGCGGATTTGTATATCGTCATTGCTAACATTTGCCGGGCAACTTGTTTGCGACTTTGAATGGCCAAATAAGCCACAGCTAGAGAAGCATGCAATTATCAAGAGGTAGAAAAGTATCTTTTTCATAAAACAAATGTACTATTTATTCGCTTCATTATATTCTTCAAACCAGCTAGAATATTTTACATAGTTATTTGCAATCCTGTTTATCTCTCCGCTGATCAGTTCTTCAGAAATATCTTTAACCTTTTTAGCAGGAACCCCAGCATAAATAGTTCCGGCCTCAATGATAGTTCCTTCTAGCACAACTGCTCCTGCCGCTACTATAGAGTTACTATTTACTACACATCTATCCATTACAATTGCCCCCATGCCTATCAATACATTGTCTTTAATGGTACAACCATGCACCAATGCATTGTGCCCTATCGAAACATTGTTGCCTATAATTGTAGCATTCTTTTGATAAGTGCAATGTATCACCGCGCCATCCTGAACATTTACCTTATTGCCCATCGTGATGTTGTTTACATCACCACGAATTACCGCATTAAACCAAACGCTACTTTCATCACCCATCGTCACATCTCCCACAATGGTAGCATTCGGTGCAATAAAACAATCATTGCCAAATAGTGGCGTTTTGCCTAAAATAGTAAGTATTAATGCCATGAAATATTGTTATGAGATATGAATTATAAGTTATGAGATAGAAGATATGAGATGTTAGTTATAAGATATGAGAAATTGGATGAAACTCATAATTTATAATTCATATCTCATAACTAACATCTCATATCTACTATCTAGAATTTTATTGTCTAATCTTAACCCCTTCCGAAATCTGTAATTGTTTTCTCTTCACGAGGTATTCCTGATAATTCAGCGGTCCAGTTATGCCATCAAATTGTTTTTCTATAATCCAATATTGATCCACACCTTGTGATTGTTTCTGCCACAATTTATGATCTTCGAAGAGTGCTTTTGCCTTGTCAGTTATTTTTCTATGAATTAAAATGAAATACGGATCCGTGTTGTAATCTACAATTTCTCCCAAAACAACATCCTCAAAATTATCACCAATGCTGTGTACTACCTTGAAACTTACAGGATTTTCTTTATACCCCATCAGATAATAATCTGCTCCAAGTGTTTGTTTAGTTATTTCTTCCTTACAACTAAATAGTCCAAACGTAATAGCAAATGTGAAAAGGATTTTAATAAGCTGCTTCATCGTGAACGTTAATTTCAAATTTAAAAAGTTAATTAATAAGTGTGAGTAAAAATATAGACTGAATTTAAATAGAAAGGATTTTATTTTATTTTTTCAATAAAACAAAGGAAGTTATGAGTTATGAGTGTTTATAATTCATATCTCATAACTCATATCTACATTTAGTTTTCCCACACGCCCGCACCCAATCTCACTACCTCATATTCATCCTTAGTACAGTCAATAATGGTAGAGGGTGTCATACCACCAATGCCACCATTCACTACAATATCCACCAAGTTTTTAAAGTTCTCATAAATCAATTCTGGGTCAGTGTATTCCTCCACCATTTCGCCAGGAAGAGACGCCGACAAAAGTGGATGACCCAATTGTTCAGCAATTGTTTTTGTAATAAGGTTATCTGGAATGCGCAACCCAATAGTGCTCTTTTTAGATTGGAGTATCTTAGGTACCTCCTTACTAGCGGGTAAAATGAAGGTATAGGCACCAGGTAAGTGGTTTTTTAGCATTCTATAAAGTGGGGTATCAATACTTTTCGTGTACTTGCTAAGATCCGATAAGTCATTACACACAAAACTTAGCTGTACTTTATGTGGGTCTACATTCTTAATGCGGGCAACCCTTTCAATTGCTTTATGCTGAAAAATGTCGCAGCCTAAGCCATAAATTGTATCAGTGGGGTAAATAATAACGCCCCCAGAAAGGAGGCAATCCACAACGGTGTTAATGTGCCGCTGGTTGGGATTAACCGGATGAATATCTAATAACAAAGCCATGACGCAAGTTAAAGAAATTATGGATGCTAATTGCTATGTTGGCGCAAAAGCATGAACAAAAGCGCACAATTGTTTACTGGTTCACTATTGAAAAAGGGTTTTTAACTAATTAAGAATTTCCTAATGGCTCATACACTTCAATGTTTATATGTGCTGGATTAGGTAGATGCTATCGGTAGATTACTGTAGAATCAATTTTATATTTTTCTAAAAAGTACAGGGCAAACGCATTTAATTTTTTTTATACCGCATAGCCACAGTAGGCACATAGCTTTTATTATTTCAGGCAGATAAAACGCTTCGCTTTAAGTAAAAAATTAGGGTTACTGTTTCCAAGTTATATAACTTGCGTAGAGGCATCTTGCAGTTAAAATCATTGTGTCACTGAACCTTAAAGT
>CANCVE010000133.1 GCA_947381435.1 Chitinophagaceae bacterium | reverse complement strand
TGCTTTTATCAAAAGCTTTTAGAATCGCATAAACAGAAATCCATTTTAAAGAATAAGGACTACCTTACTCTAGTAGCCTTAAACTTCAATATTTCGCAAAAATTGAGGAGAGGGAAAATAATGCCTATTTTTTCTCGGTCAATAATGGTATTTAAGCTTTTCTCAATTAAAACTGGCTTTACTAATGCGAATAAGCAATCAGATTCACTTAAGAGCCGCAGTAGAGATAGTTTAAGGTCTTAATCTGTGAATTACATAAATTTCTTCTATAATCATATAACAATAAGGAATGTGATAAACGCAAACTTTGCAGCTTCTCTACAAAGTGGTTTATCTACTTGCAGGATTAAAACAGGAATAAGAAATTATTATGGAAAAAGTGAAATCGGTGGTGGTTATTGTAGCGCATCCTGATGATGAAACCCTATGGGCAGGTGGCGAAATACGGCTTCATCCATCATGGAATTGGTTTATCATATCCCTTTCTAGAAAAAATGATATCGATAGGGCTTCTAGGTTTTATAAAGTTTTAAAAGAACTAAATGCCAAAGGGATAATGGGCGATTTGGATGATGGTCCGGAACAAACACCTTTAGATGTAACTGTTTTGGAAGAGGTAATTTTAAATTTATTGCCCCAGTTACCTTTCGATAGAATAATGACCCACAATCCTAATGGAGAATATACAAGACATCTCCGCCACGAAGAAACGAGTAAAGCTGTGATACTACTTTGGGATGAGGGGAAGATTTTGGCAGATGAACTATGGACTTTTGCTTACGATGATGGTCATAAAACCCATAACACAATTGCAAATCCAAACGCTCCTGTTTACAACCAACTTACAGAAACCATCAGCTTGCATAAGTACAACATCATAACAAATATTTATGGATTTGATACAAATAGTTGGGAAGCCAAAAACACCCCCACAAAGGAAGCTTTCTGGCAATTTAGTACCCCATCAGATGCCATGAATTGGCTGAACATTGGTGGAGTTATAGCTTAATATTCATTTTTAATTATAAAAAATATAGTATGAAAGTATTGGTAATGTATGATTATCCACCATCCCCCGGGGGATTGGCAACACAAGGGGATTTGTTATATAAAGGATTATGTGAATTGGGGGTGGATGCCCATGCAGTCCACTTTGAATCGGCACAGGAAAAAGAGTGGTATTACCGATGGTTTGAACCTGATGTAGTAGTTGGGATAGGCTATTGGGGGCACACGCCACAATTGGTTCTTCATCCACAACGTTACGGGGTTCAGCCAGTTCCTTGGTTAGTTGCAGATGGGTATATTGCTAACTATCAGGAGGTATTAAACGCACTACCACTAATATTAGTTACGTCTAATTGGGTTAAAGAAATGTATGTGCGTGATGGTATAAAGGCCGATAATATTGAAGTATTACCCGTAGGTTGCAATACCGATACTTTTATTCCATTTAGTACGGATGATCCTAAAATACTTGCCGTAAGAGAATCTCTTGGAATATCCTCAGACCAGTTAATGATACTTACAGTTGGTGGTGATGCGGCATCGAAGGGGTCACAGGAGGTAATGCAGGCTTTGTCTATTATAGACACAAAAGCACCAGACTGGAAGTATGTTTGTAAGGTATGGCCACAACCAAGAACCAAGGTCCAGAACTTTGCCGATTTGGAAATGGCAATAGACCTTGGCATTGAAAAAAATGTAACCTACGCAACCAATACAATCTCACGAAACTTTATGCCTTATCTCATTGGAGCTTGTGATATATATGCAGCCCCTTCCAGATTGGAGGGCTTTGGAATGCCTCAGGTGGAGGCTGGTGCATGCGGCAAACCTGTAATTGGCATTAATGCCATGGGAATGTTGGATACGCTGGTACATGGAGAAACGGCATTTTTGGCCAATGTTGCCAAGAAGATTGTGGTAAATGAAGTTATAATGATAATCACAGAATAATTTTTGATACGCCAAGGACAGTTGATTATCGTGCCAATGTGCAGGATATTGCTAGGGATTTATTGACACTTATGACCGATGCAGACTTGCGAACTAAAATGGGAAAGGCTGGCAGAGAAAGAGTTGTGGCAAACTTTGATTACCGGATTGTTGCAAAAAAGTTTGTACAGATAATGAACGATAAATTAGGTATCAAGTAATCTAAAATAAATAATATGCAAACCGAAGATTGGAATGAAATTGAAGAAGCAAAGAAAGCATCCATTGAAGTGCTGCTTCATAATGCCAATGGTCCTTTTGATGGGCTTCCAAGAACAGCAGGATGGGGCTATCCCGAACCCTATACAAGGGATTTGATGTTTTCAATATTTGGTATAGCAGTATCGGGTAATCAAATGTTGATGGCGAGTATTAGAAAGGTTTTAGAAATATTAGCTGATAATCAAACTACACATGGACATATTACCTCTCTTGTTCATGATAAAGATGATAGTGGGGCAAGCGATACAACGCCGTTGTTTTTATTGGGCGTAGGCATCTTTAGAAAGGCAACTGGTGAAGCAGATTTTCTTAGTGCGGCGGTTGATAAAGCACTTGTGTGGATGGAATATCAAAGCCCTTCGGATCGTTATCTTATTGCCCAACAACCAACTAGCGATTGGCGGGATGAGCAATGGGTAATAGGCTATGGCTTATTTGTAAATACATTGGTTTATAGCTATCTTAAAATGTTGGGATTAGATGAAAGGGCAGAGAAGATGCATCAAGAAATGGAGCTGTTTACCATTACCGAAGGGGTTATAAATAATCATGTACATGAGGGACTAGTTGTAAAAAATAAACCTTATTATGCCTTTTGGTCTTATAAAATTTATAGTAGTGAACGTTTCGATTTATTAGGCAATTGCCTTGCCATCTTATCAGGAATGGCTTCGCCATCACGAGCAGAAGATATAGTTGCCTGGGTTGAAACTGAATGCATCGCAATGAAAGAGAAAGGACTTCTTGCCGTTGGTTTGCCTCCAAACTTCTTTCCGTATACAAATCCTGAAGATCCTGACTGGCATAAAAGGTATGAGTTGTTTAATAATCCTGGAGAATACCACAATGGGGGCATCTGGCCATTTATCTGTGGACTTTATGTTGCTGCATTAGTAGCTGCAAAAAGAGTTGACTTAGCTAAAGAAAAACTATTTGAATTGACCAAACTTATTAAAATGTCTACTAACCCATCTCTTACTTATGGCTTTAATGAATGGATAAAAGCACAGACTGGCGAACCTAAGGGGCAAGATTGGCAAACTTGGAGTGCTGCCCTTTACCTCTATGCAGCCAAATGTGTAGAAGAACAGAATACCCCTTTTTTTGACAGATAATGATATAAGAATAAGTAATATTAAATTAAAAGTTATGGCAAAGTATTCAAAAAGTGCTGGTGAGAAAGTAAAAGAAAATATGCACGAAATGAAAGAAGGCACATTAATAAGTGGCAGCGGTCAAAAGGTAACAAACCCAAAACAGGCAATAGCAATTGGTTTATCAGAAGCGAGAAAAGAACGAGCTAAAGTTCCTAACAAAAGAGAGATTAAACTTAAAAAAAGTTAGGAGGAGTACTTTGATTTGAAATTTTCATAAAAGCTTCTCCAAGCCGACTAATAACATTGGTAATCAAAATACTTTCCATACTTTGTTTGTCTAATGCGATGTCTGCTGCTAGAACATGTAGATATATGCTCGATTTTGCTGCTTTATAGGAAGAATAACCCTGCGCTGATAAAGCAGTGATTGCCAGAAAGTGCATCGCCCGAACTTCCTTTTGCCAACCCTGCATTTCCAGTACTATTAATAAATACTTCGCCACAATGCGTAACCAATTTACGATGCCCCTTTAAAACAATCACAATAGAATGTAGCTTGGCTATTTCGATGACCTTATTCATCCGGTCTTTGGGCTATTATGAATACCAAACAATCTATCAAACTCTACAGAATGTAGGGTTAAAACTGTAACGATCTTAATTTTATCAAACAAATTGTTGAGTGCTATCAAATTCAATTCATCTGCCCCTATCAATAGAGGTTTTTTGAAATGGGTTAAAAAATATGACACTATCTCTTTCGCGTTTTAGTTAATACCAATGCCGGATTCGATATATGCAGTAGAAAAGTGTGTGAAATCCACATTGTCTTCTCCCATCATAAGCATTGCTTTAGGTAGGGCTATTTTCAGGATGTGCCCTTCTTCAATTGGTACATTTATAGTAAGCAATTCAACTCCCGAATGCAAACAAGCTTTGGCTGCAATAACTGCTGCACCCATTTTTTCTTTACTTCCTGCAATAATTAAGGGTCATAATCAACTTTATTAGAATCATGTTTTTTCTGTATCAAGATAGATGAAATGTCCGAATTGTATTCTATATTCATAAAGATTGGCTTAGCTCTTGTTACAATGGTATACAAAAATAGTTCATCTCAAATGTACCAAGTGAACTGACGAATAAATAAAAATAAAGTTCAAGTTGTTTGCTTTTCTGTTTGATATTTTGTGAAGACAAAGCACTTTTAAACTCGCATGTTAAACCTTTTTATTAAGTAATCAATCTTTTATACAATTGGTTTCAAGATTCATTTAAGTGAATTTTATTGTTGTTCCAATCATTGTGGAGGTAGGAGGGATGTTTTATACAGGAATATATGCCTCAAAAAAGTAGCTTAAACAATGAGGATAAAATAGGTTACTTAATCTCACTTTCTTTACACAATCTTCATTGTTCAAGCTGCTAATTATTTTTTGTGTTCACCTTTAGGCAAGCTTACTTAGAATGATTATCCATAAACTTTTCGTCAATATTGACCCCTAATCCTTTTGCAATTGCCTTCCCTAAATTTGTATCCATTCTAAAGAAATGGTATAATTGGCGCTTGATAATTTCTTCTTTCTTTTCTCCTGAAATTCCTAACATTGAGCTGACTATATTTTCGGCAAGCTCGACCTTCTGAGCTTCATTCATTACCATCCTGTACAAATTGCCAGGTTGGGTATAATGGTCATCATCATGTTCGTTTCTGTCGTACCAATCGGCAATGTCCGCGTCCAGTTTCATAGGAGGTTCTTTATAGTTTTTATCGGCTAGAATATCGTCAAAACTATTTGGACGATAATTTGCTGATGCTCCACCATTGTCTCCTATTTGCATCAATCCATCGCGCTGATAATTATTAGTTGCATAAGGACATTTATTCACAGGTAACTGCTCATAATTTACCCCAAGACGATACCGGTGTGCATCAGGATATGACAGTATTCTACCCTGCAATAATTTATCGGGCGAATAGCTAATGCCATCCACCACATTGGCAGGTGTAAACGCAGATTGCTCTACATCTCTAAAATAATTTTCGGGAATCTCATTCAGTTCTATTATCCCTATATCTATTAGTGGAAAGTCTTTGTGACTCCACACTTTAGTAATATCAAATGGATTGAACGGAAATACTTTAGCCTCCTCTTCAGTCATTACTTGCATAGAAAATGCCCATTTAGGAAAATTATGTTTATCAATAGCATCTACCAAATCTCTTTGTGCATTATCAGGATCAATCCCTTTCATTTCAGTTGCCTCTTTTGCAGTAAAATTTTTAATACCCTGCAAAGTCTTGAAATGAAACTTTACCCATACTTTATGATTGTCTTTATTTATCATCGAAAAAGTATGACTACCAAAACCATCCATATAGCGATAAGAAAAAGGAGTACCCCTATCGCTCATTAATATGATTACCTGATGCAGACTTTCCGGATTAAGACTCCAGAAATCCCAAATACTTGTAGGACTCTTGCAGTTCGTTCTAGGGTCTCTTTTTTGAGTATGTATAAAGTGTGAAAATTTTTTAGGATCCTTGATAAAGAAAACGGGGGTATTGTTACCTACTAAATCCCAGTTGCCATCTTGGGTATAAAACTTCAGCGCAAAGCCTCTAGGATCCCTTTCAGCATCGGCACTGCCTTTTTCGCCTGCAACTTGCGAAAATCTTGCAAACAATTTAGTTTCTTTACCAATCGCCGAAAATATTTTAGCCTTACTATAAGCACTAATATCATTGGTAACTGTGAAGGTTCCAAATGCGCCAGCACCTTTTGCATGTACCACCCTTTCTGGAATACGTTCTCTGTTGAAATGAGCAAGGTCTTCGTGTAGAATGTAATCCTGCAATAAAATGGGGCCTCTGTTCCCTACGGTCATTGAGTTATCAAACTCGTAAAATGGTCTGCCGCTTGCTGTAGTAAGCTTTTTTTCTTTCATTGTATTTAATTAAGTTTTATTTCAGAAAATTTATTTAATTTCTTTCTTTTCCAGTATTTATGGGCTTCGTAAATAATCAGACATGCAATTGCGGAGGAAAATGTTAACAGCCAATCAATACTATGTAAAGGAGCCGTATGTAAGCAAAGGTTTAGAATAGGGTTATACACTATGAATAAAATACAAGTATGTGACAGCGCAAATGCTATCAACAGATTGCAATTGGAGAATAGATATTTACTGATAACGAAATCGTCTGTACGTCGAGATAAAAGTGTTAAACTAAATTCGTTTACTGAAAAGGTTGTTGTCGAGATAAGTCGAATGTCAGCGAGAATACCGTAGCCTTCGTTCATTTGAACGATGTTGCTAGGAACCAAGCAGGAGGAAATAATTTCTATCAATTTGCCATTTTGAAACACATTGCATCTATCTACCACTAAACTATTGAGGGAAGCCAATATGTTTTCTGATTTCCATTCCTGATAAAATTCAATCAATGCATTTAAAACTAATATAGCTAGTAGAATAGTGCCATCACGAAACTGACCTATATAATAGAATAATAAAGTGGCGAAGAATAATATTACAATCAAGGGGCTAATGAAGTGCCTGCAAACTTTTTTGAAATAAAGAACTCGGTTAGTAGCTTTAAGTATGTTGCTACCATATTTTCTTCTTGCTGCTACATTTGCATCATCTGAAAGACCTTCAGTTATTTTGCTATTCAGTTGTTTGATAACTTCCTCAATTTTTTGCTGATAGATGTACATTTAAGTGTTATTAAAGAGTAAAGTTGCTAGTTTCAAGTTACAAGTAATCAAATACGCCTTCTTTCATTAAAAAGCGAAGCATCTCTTTTTCAGAAGGTGCAGGAATAAATGTTGCGATACTTTTTGTAGTAGAAATCGTGTTCATGAATAAATATTAAGTTGTAGGTATTAGGTTGTAAGATTTATAATAGACAATGTATTTCCCAGCTTATTTACCTATTCTAAATGTCTGTATTTCTAATAATAACCTTTACTGCATGGTTGTGTGCTGCATTTTTAAAGGTATCATAAGCTTGTAAAATTTCATTCATGTCAAAGTGATGGCTTACTAATTCTTTGGCATCAAGTTTTCCGGACAAAACCATTTTCAATAGTAGTGCAGTAGTACCCGCATCTACTAATCGGGTAGTAAGGGTTATATTCTCAGACCATAGTTTCTCAAGTCTCAGTGAAATTGGTTTACCATGCACCCCCACATTAGCAATATTGCCACCGGCAGCAATAATGGACTGACATATATCAAAAGTCTCTGCCAAGCCTACTGCTTCTATAACTACATCTACCCCTAAATTGTCAGTTATCTGCATTACTTTTTCATAAGCCATGCCATCGGCACTATTTACAGTATTTGTTGCGCCAAAAGAGCGGGCTACCTCCAATCTATTATCATCAATATCAATCATGATTATTTTAGTAGGAGAAAATAATTTCGAAGTCAATAGGGTAGCCAAACCAACCGGTCCTGCGCCAACAATGGCAATGGTATCTCCCGGCCTAACCTCTCCCTTCATAGTGCCACATTCAAAACCTGTTGGAAGAATACAACTCAACATCACTGCCGCATCCTCATCTGCATCAGGTGGCAAGAGGTACAATCCATTATCAGCAAAAGGGATTCTGACATATTCAGCTTGAGTGCCATCAATGCTATTTCCTAGTAACCATCCTCCATTCTTACAATGTGAGTACATTCCTTTCTTACAAAAACTACAACTTCCGCAGGAAGTAATAAGGGAGATTAATACTTTGTCGCCTTTCTTAAACTCCATTACGCTTTTACCAACATCTTCAATAATTCCGATCCCTTCATGCCCAAGAATTCGCCCTTCTTCAATTGTAGGAACATCCCCTTTAAGTATATGTAAATCAGTTCCACAAATTGTTGTTGTAGAGATTTTTACAATAGCATCTGTTGTAAATATTATTTCTGGCATTTGAGTGTCTTCTAATGAAATTTTATTAGGACCATGATATACAAGTGCTTTCATACTAATTGAGTTTATTGATTTTTGCCATTGATTTACCAGCACTTCTAAGTGATTCAGGACAGTCCATTCTGCCGGTGTGTATTTCTATAAATACCAATTCTTCAGCTTTGTCTGCCTTTGTCAAAGCATCTTCCAACTCACCTTCTGTTCTAACATCAAAGGCAATGCCTCCTCCAAATACCTCTACTAGTTTATGGTAATGCCAAGGCTGAATATCATTGTATGGATGATCACAAATAACTCTTTCAATGGTATATCCATCATTGTTTAATAGAAAGATGATGGGCTTAATATGATTGCGAATCATTGTGGAGAGATCTTGACAAGTAACCTGAAAAGCCCCATCCCCCACAAAAAGTACAACCGGTCTGTTTCTAGCAGCAATACATGCACCAAGTGTTGAACCTACGGTATAACCTATTGAACCATAAAAGGTCTGTCCTATAAATGTAGCTCCATCGGGCATTAGCATCTCTGCTGCGCTAAAAAGGGATACTCCTGTTTCTGCAACTACTATTGAATTGTTTTTTATAAAGTGACTCATCCTATCGAAAAGTCTTTTTATTGTAATTGCTTTTGTTTTATCAACAATGTAGGGTTCTGTATAACGGTGCACGCAGGTTCTAGCAGCAGTCTCAATATTAAGTGTTGAAGCATCTTTGTGTGTAAGCCTTTCTGTAAGACCTTTTATGAAATCGTGCAGATGAACATTCTCAAAGAAATGATGCTTCACTTTAACAAAGCCTATGTTGGCACTGATCATTTTAGATTCATCGAAATTAGCAGTAAATCCTCCTGTGTTAAAGTCGGTCATCAATGCACCAAGCTTCAATATACAATCAGCAGATTCTACTCTTTTAGCAACGTATTCTCTACTCCTGTCTCCTTCAAAGAGTCCAATAAATTGTGGATGATGTTCAGAAACAAGTGTCTTGCCCAACATCATCGTTACAAAAGGGTAGCCCGTTTTATCTAGTAATCCAGAAAAGTCATTTTGTAAATTATACCTAATCAATTCTACATCCCCGATTGCGATTGGCAACTTAGAATGTTCTAACATTTTCACAGCCTCGTTCAAAGCTTCTTCAAGCGATTTTGCATCGCTTATAGGGTGAGAATAAATCTGAAATGGTTCCGGCTTCTTACATTTCATTCCTACTACATCGGAAGGTATACTTATATAGATTGGTTGCTGATGTTTGATACATGCCTCCAATACCCTATCTATCTCAGCTGGAGCAGTTTCTGAATTGTCTAACTGTGTGGAAGCTACTGTAATCTTTTCATACATCTTCAAGGGTATTTGATAATCACCTAAAGTATGATGCAATAGTGGTTGATTCCGAAAATTCATAGTAGAAGGCGAACCAGTAATAACCACTACAGGCACTCTTTCGGCAAACGAACCTGCCACCCCATTTATGGCACTCAATTCGCCAACGCCAAAGGTGGAAGTAAAAGCACCAATTCCTTTTATCCTTGCATATCCATCTGCCGCATAGGCTGCATTCAATTCATTACAGGTACCTATGTACTCAATTTCGCTCTTCATAACTTGATTAAGGAACCCCATCACAAAATCGCCTGGAACACCAAATAATTGGTCTACTCCAATCTCTTTCAAACGAATAAGCAAGTATTCTCCAACAGTTATTTGTGTATTCTTCATGGTATATTAGTAAGTACTTATTGAGCTAAATAACCGCCATCAATATCTAATGCAGTTCCTGTAACATAGGAGCTATCATCACATGCAAGAAAAATGAATCCTTTAGCAATTTCTTCTGATGTACCCAATCTATTTATGGGATGTTTATCAACGATTGCCTTTTTTCTTTCCGGATTATTATTCAAGTCTAGTTTTGTAAGTAATGGTGTTTCTATAAATCCCGGACAAATCACATTCACTCTTATTCCATCAGTGGCATATTCCAATGCAGCAGTTTTTGTGAGTCCTAGTATCCCATGTTTTGCGGCTGTGTAGTGTGCCGATTTTGCATAACCAATTTTACCTGAGATAGAGGAAATGTTTACTATAACACCACTTTTTTGTTTTAGCATCTGTATTAGTTCCTGCCTCATGCAATAAAATACCCCATTCAAATCAATGTTTATTACGCTAAGCCAATCCCTGTCTTCAATATCACTAATTCTTTCTGCTTTACCCCCAATGCCTGCATTATTCAGTGCCACATCAAGCGAACCAAATGTTTTTACTGTCTCATCTACTGAATTTTTCACCTCTTCAGGTATTGATACATTGCATTGAATAAACAAAGCTTTTGGTTGAATAACTTTTATCTCATCCATTGCCTTAATATTATCTCCTCTTTCCCTATCGGCAATAACTATATTAGCCCCCTCCTTAGCCGCTTCAATTGCAGCTGCTTTTCCTATTCCAGATAATCCCCCCGTAATAAATACAGTCTTATTTTCAAGCTTCTTCATACAATTTCTTTTGAAAAACAAAGGTGGATGTGGTAAGGAGTTTAAATATTATAGAATTAATGTAAAAATTTGTGTAATTCACAGGTTATTAAATAGGAATAGCGTTTTAACCTGTAAAACAAGCGAACAGCTAGCTATGATAGGCCATTGTCGTTTATTTAATTAGACCTCTTCGACAATTGGTTTTCGTGAATAAAATAGAATAAATATTTCTTTTCTCTGTTCTTTCTGTGTCATCTGTGGCAAATGGAATACCCATAAATCAAATAAAAAATGCCACAGAGGCACTGAGAAACCAGAAAAGAGAATA
>CANCVE010000132.1 GCA_947381435.1 Chitinophagaceae bacterium | reverse complement strand
AAGTACAAGGAGGATAAAATAGCGAGGCTGGAAAAGCAACTTGCCAAGCTCAAAACTGCTGCGTAGAAGAGCAGTTATATAGTAGGTCACATAGCGTTGTAAGCCTGTATATCCCCGTCTATGTGGCCTTAAAGCGAAGCGTTTCCTTACTGAACACTATGTGGCTATGTGACTATTTGGTATATTTTATCCAATTAATTTTAGTGCGTTTGCCCTGAGATATATATTTGCTTTTCCCAACGTATACACCTTTTATTTATACATTTGATAAATGAAATCGTAAAATATATTAATAGTTAATACCCATATCTAATAACTATCAACTGATGAAAATAGGAGTAAAGGAAGTTTCTTTTGGAGAGAATGTAAAGGTCGTGGAACCTGTTAATTTGTATGGCTGCACAATAGGGGATGATTGTTTTATTGGCCCATTTACAGAGATACAAAAAGATGTAGTAATAGGCGAAAGGTGCAGAATTCAATCGCATAGTTTCATTTGCGAATTGGTAACCATCGGAAATGATTGTTTCATTGGTCATGGGGTAATGTTTGTGAATGATTTGTTTAGTGAAGGAGGTCCTGCAAATGGAAAAAAGGAACTATGGAAAGAAACGCACATTGGAAACCACGTATCTATTGGCAGTAATGCCACCATATTACCTGTTAGTATTTGCGACAATGTAGTTATTGGGGCAGGTGCAGTGGTAACCAAAAGCATCATAAAGCCGGGAGTCTATGTGGGTAATCCTGCCAAATTTTTACGTTCTATATAGCCACTCCTCCCCTCTTCTGCACACTTTTTATTAACAATGTGCATATAAATAAAATGCTAAATAGTTTTCAACGTATGGTTATTTTACCAACAATGGGTTTTTAAAAGCTTATTTTTGAATAATAACAAATACGCGTTACCATGAAATTAATAACAAGCACACTTTGCCTTTCTGTTCTGATGATGGCAGTAAGCTGTAAGAACGAATCTAAAAAAGAAGAAGTAAAAGCAGTAGTCGAAGCACCAAAACCTTTACCAGGAAGCATTATAAAATTCGATAGCAGTAAAAGATACATTTACCTTACTTGGGATGATTCTCCTCAACCTCCGGGAACAACTGTTTGTAAAGATATTTTTCATAAAGAAGGAGTAAAAGCAACCTTTTTCTCTGTTGGGATGCATGCATTCGATTTAAGACGTAAACGTTCAGTAGATGAAATACGCAACAGTTACCCCGAGTTTTTATTAGCAAACCACAGCTATTCTCATGGGTTTAAAGATAAATACAAATCTTTTTATAACCTACCTGATAGTGCCGTAAAAGATTTCTTAAGAGCAGAGCAGGAGTTGAAGATACCCGTTAAAATTATAAGATTGCCAGGTTGTAACTCTTGGGTATTGGATGGCGAAATGAAAGGCCAACCTTCTACAAAAAAGGTGTATGAAAAGTTAGATGCACTTGGATATAGTGTTATTGGATGGGATGTAGAATGGCGCTTTAAAGGCGGAAACACACCTATTCAGGGGGCAGAACAAATGGCAAAAGAAGTTACTGATAAGTTTGAAGACCAGCTAACGGTAGCCCAAAATGCAGTTGTTATTTTGGCGCACGATAGAATGTTTGCTAAACCTCAATACGCCGATTCATTATCTCGTTTTATATCTATCTTGAAAAAAGACCCAAGGAATGTTTTCGAAACTATCGATCACTATCCTTTAGTTAAACATGCAATAAAAGACACCATAAACAAGAAATAAAGGAAATAAAAAGATTAAGGCTGTATTGTTTGGATAAACAATACAGCCTTAATCTTTTTTAGTACAACTACTTTTTCATGTATAACACATTGCTTACTACCCTGAAAGATGGAATATTTACTATTACCATTAATCGCCCAGAAAAGCTCAATGCTCTTAATAAAGAGGTCATGTCCGAACTAAACAGTGTACTAGATGAAGTGGCTGACAATAATGAAATACAATCAGTCATTATTACAGGCAGTGGCAGTAAGGCCTTTGTGGCGGGTGCTGATATAAGTGAATTTAAGGGGTTAAGTATAGCCGAAGGAAAGGCCATAGCAAAGGTTGGTCAAGATACTTTTTTTAGGATTGAAAACAGTAGAAAGCCAATCATTGCATGCGTAAACGGATTTGCACTTGGTGGAGGTTGCGAACTTGCCATGAGTTGTCATTTTAGGATTGCAACTGATAATGCAAAGTTTGGCCAACCAGAAATAAATCTAGGTATTATTCCGGGATATGGCGGCACGCAGAGATTGGTACAACTAATAGGTAAAGGCCGAGCCATGGAAATGATCATGACAGGAAGTATGATAGATGCATCAACAGCATTAAGCTATGGATTGGTAAATAAAGTAGCCTCTCAGGAGTTGCTAATGGAAACAGCCATTGATATACTAAATACAATAAATTCAAAAGCTGCTTCTGCATTATCAGCAACTATACAAGCAGTTAATAGCTTTGGTAATAATGGCTATGAGAAAGAGACTGAAGCATTTGGAAATTGTTTTAACACCCCCGAAATGATAGAAGGTGTTAGTGCATTCTTAGAAAAAAGAAAACCAAAGTTTAAGAATATAAGCACCAAAATCTAGAACCAATTCAGGCAAGAAGACCAATACTTACTGCCAATAACGACTTACATTTAAGATTACGAGATATGAAAAATTAGGTTTACAGATACCTAATTTGAAGAAAACTAAAAACCTTTGCACTAAGTTTGTGTTTAAACTTAAGTAGTAAAGAAAATAAACATGTTGAAACTTCCCATTTATTTAGACAATAATGCAACAACACCAATGGATCCGAGGGTGTTGGAAACGATGATTCCTTATTTTACAGAACACTTTGGTAATGCTGCTAGCCGCAACCATCCATTTGGTTGGGAAGCAGAAGAAGCAATTGATTATGCTCGTGAACAAGTGGCTTCTTTAATTGGTGCTGACCCTAAAGAAATCATCTTTACTAGTGGTGCAACCGAAGGGGATAACTTGGCAATAAAGGGTGTATACGAAATGTATGCAAGCAAAGGAAACCATATCATCACTGCTACTACCGAACACAAAGCAGTTTTGGATACCTGCAAACACATCGAAAAATTAGGTGGAGAAGTTACTTATTTGGAAGTAAAAGAGGACGGTTTAATAGATTTAGCTGAGCTAGAAGCAGCAATTAAACCAACCACAATATTAGTGTCAATAATGTATGCCAATAACGAGATAGGCGTTGTTCAACCAGTAAAAGAAATTGCAGCAATTGCGAAGAAACATGGTGTTCTGTTCTTTACTGATGGTGTTCAAGCAGTAGGAAAAATCCCTGTAGATGTTATTAAAGACGGTATTGATTTGATGGCTTTTACTGCGCACAAAATGTATGGGCCTAAAGGAATTGGAGCTTTGTATGTTCGTCGTAAAAACCCTCGGGTAAAAGTTACTGCCCAAATGGACGGTGGCGGACATGAAAGAGGAATGCGCAGTGGTACATTGAATGTTCCTGGTATTGTAGGTTTTGGTAAGGCTTGTGAAATTGCAAAAAAAGAAATGGCAGAAGATGCTGCAAGACTAAGCAAACTAAGAGATAAACTAGAAAACGCACTATTGCAAATTGAAGAATCTTATGTAAATGGCAATCGCGAACACCGTTTGCCACACGTTGCAAATATTTCTTTCAAACATGTAGAGGGCGAAGGGTTACTTATGGGCTTCAACAAGAATATAGCTTTAAGTTCAGGTTCTGCTTGTACGTCAGCTTCTTTGGAACCTAGTTATGTTTTGAAGGCTTTAGGCTTAGGAGATGATTTAGCACATAGTTCACTACGTTTTGGTTTAGGACGCTTCACAACAGAAGAACAAATAGACTATACAATTGAGCAAATTACTAATACAGTTCTTAAATTGAGAGACATGAGTCCACTTTGGGAAATGTATAAGGAAGGAATAGATTTGAATAGTATTGAATGGGCACACCATTAGGATTTTCACTCGTATTTAATTAATATTTTATAACTCATAATTCAAAATAAGTCATGGCATATTCAGAAAAAGTAATCGATCATTACAGTAACCCCAAAAATGTGGGTACACTCGATAAAGGGAGTAAAAGTGTAGGTACAGGTTTAGTAGGTGCTCCAGAATGTGGCGATGTAATGCGTCTTCAAATTCAGGTAGATGATACTACAGGAGTTATCACTGATGCAAAATTTAAAACCTTTGGTTGTGGCTCTGCAATAGCTTCTTCTTCATTAGCGACAGAATGGTTAAAAGGTAAAACTGTAGACCAAGCAATGGCAATTGACAACATGGATTTGGTAGAAGAATTAAACCTTCCTCCGGTAAAAATTCATTGTTCTGTTTTAGCAGAAGACGCTATCAAAGCGGCAATCAACGATTACCGTGTTAAGAACGGTTTAGAAGAGTTAGTATTTGAAGAGAAAGGTGTTCACTAGTTTATTTTGAGTTTTTAATTTTAAATTCTTAATACAGAATAATTCTTTGTTCACCATGTGGAATTTAAAATTTAAAACTCAAAACTTAAAATAGATTTATTATGGTAGCAACAGACAATGCAATTTATGTAAGCGAAAAAGCTAAGGCAAAAGTTACTAAATTGATGGAAGAAGCAGGAATTATTGGTGACCCAAGTTACTTTTTACGCGTAGGCGTTGTGGGTGGTGGTTGTAGCGGACTTAGTTATAAATTAGATTTTGACAATGAAGCAAAACCCATGGATCAGGTGTTTGAAGATAATGGGGTAAAGGTAGTAACCGATTTGAAAAGCTTTCTTTATTTAGTAAATACTGAGCTAGACTTTAGCGACGGATTAAATGGCAAAGGGTTTCATTTTAATAACCCCAATGCAAGTAGAAGTTGTGGTTGTGGAGACAGTTTTGCAGTATAAAAATATCATCTCTTACAATAAAAAGGATTTTAAAATCCAAAAAATTAAACTATTATTCTTTTCGCTTAATTCGAATATAAAGGGTAGTCTATTTTCATTTCTGTTACTACATTTTGAATTCCTAAGTTAATTTCATTAATATAAATAGCTATTTTATTGTCAGAAAGTATTGACAAGGCTTGCTTATCCTCTAACAATCTTATTGTTTTTTGAAGAGAGCTTACACAAAAGAGATCTATATTCGATTTCATACTGTGCGCAATCGCAGTAACTTTGTTATAGTCTTTATTGAAAAATGCTTCATTCATTTGATCAAGTTCAGTTAAAATAGAATCAATAAAAATGTAAATCAATTTATTTATAAAAGCAGCATCTGTGCTGCCCATTGATTCAACAATCGATAAATTATAAAGCATATATATGTTTTTCTCAGTTTTATTCTATTGGAGTTTCCAATAGCTGTCAAACTTAGTCAATTGTATGAATCAGCACTTTGTTTATTGCGAAAAATAATTTTTCTTCCGTGAATGGTTTCGTCAAGCAAGCGTTCATGCCAATATCAAAATACTCTTGTTCATTCCCCACAAGTGCATTGGCTGTAAGGGCTACAATTGGGATTGTCGACTTTTTCAAATCTGGAAATAATCTGATTTCCTTTGTGGCAGTAATGCCATCCATCTCAGGCATTTGTATATCCATCAATATTAAATCATAATCATTTTGTTTCAAAAATTCTAATGCTTCAATACCGTTATTAGCAATATCTACCTGCCAACCTTTCGATTCTAAAATAATTCTTCCTAAAAATTGATTTACTTCAACATCTTCTGCCATTAAAATTCTATTATACACATACGACGCTTGTATATTAATTGAATCTTCGTTACCTTGATTTATTATTGGAGTACCGTGTTGGTAAGGAATTTCGAACATAAATGTAGTACCAACCCCTTCTGTACTTTCTACAGATAGCTTACCTCCTTGCATCTCTACAAGATTTTTGCAAATAGAAAGCCCAAGACCTGTTCCCCCATATTTTCTAGTAGTATCAGAAGATGCTTGTACAAATGGATCAAATATTACAGACAGTTTATCTCCCCTTATTCCAATACCAGTATCAGTTACTGCACATTTTATAATCAGTTCTCCTTCCTTTTCTTCTATGTTACTACTAACACTAATCTTGCCTTTAGCGGTAAACTTAAGTGCATTGCTAATTAGGTTATTCAAAATTTGACCAAGCCTATATGGATCACCCTTAACAATTTGTTCAATATCGAAATCGCAATTCAATTCAAGGAGTATACTCTTTTCTTTGGCTTTATATTGAAATGACTGAACGGTATTTTTTAGCTTTTCGGCTATTTTAAAATCTAATGATTCAAACTCAAACTTACCTGAGCCTATTTTTTCAATATCAAGTATGTCATTAATTATGACAACCAAATTATTGGCAGAATCAATAATGAGTTTTAAGTAATTCTCTTGTTCATCATCAAGTTTAGTTCTAGTTAGCAAATCTGCTATTCCAATAATGCCATGCATTGGAGTCCGTATTTCATGACTCATATTTGCCAAGAATATTTCTTTAGCTCTTGCAGACTCTTCTGTAATTTTCTTAGCAAGTAAAAGATCATTTTCGGCTTTGATTCTATCTGTAATATCTTGCGAAAATCCTATTACATAAGGCTGCATCCCTTCTTCTTCAACCCTATAATTTTGGTATAACAAAAACAGAACATTTCCATTTTTATGCAATACTCTAAATACTCCTCCCGCTTTCTCTTCTGAAAGAATATTATGTAAATAGATTGGTCTAAACTTTTCCTTATCATTTTCCGGAACAAATTTCATTAAGTTATTACCTAATACTTCCAACTCAGAATAGCCTATTGTTTCACAGAAGGCAGGGTTTACGGTAATTAAATTGCCTTCTAAATCGTGTGTACAAATTAGTGCCTGACTATAATTAAATAAATCTCTGTAGCTTTTTTCCTTTCTTTCTAGCTGTTGTTCTATTAATTTTCTTTCAGTTATATTTACACCATAACCAATTACTAATTTCACATCACCCTGTTCGTCCAAAACAGGATACATATTTCTAATTATATAATCCTTCTTTCCTTCTTTATTTATTAGTTCTTCTTCCCAAATTGTCAGTTTTTTACTTTCTAATATCGAATCAAAATGTTCTCTTCGTTTTTTTGCAATACTAATGGGCTTGTTTGTATGTATAAAATAATCCTCATCACGCTTTCCTATCATCCATTTTCGTAGTTCCGGATTCTTTATGGCTATTGGATTTAAAAATAAATATCTATGTTCCTTATCAAAAACAGCTATATCTGATGGAATATTATTTAAAACATCCTCAAAGAAGTGCCGTTGTTCATCTAGTTTATTTTGTACAATTCTTTTCTCTGTTATATCTTCTTCAAAGGCAAAAAATTGCACCACATTTCCTTGCCTATCTAAAATAGGTTGCCCAGAAAGTCTAACCCAATAGTGTCGCCCATCTTTGTGATAATTAAGTAGCTCACAATCAAATGAAAAACCTGCCCTAATTCTTTCTCTAAGATATTGTACTGTGGCTTTGTCTGTTAGTTCTCCTTGTAAGAAACTACCTGGTGTTTTTCCTAATGATTCTTCAATAGTATAACCAGTAAGAATTTCATAAGCCTTATTTGCCCATTGTATTCTACCATTTCTATCTGTTACAATTACACTATTAAACGTTTCTTTAGCAATTAGAGAAAGCCGATGTAACTCGCTTTTTTGTACTTGCAGTTTTGCAAATAATTCTTTAGCATCCTTATTAGCTACTTCTTGTGCCTTAAAAGAATGCAATAAATCGATGGATGAATCATGAATGGCGAAGTCTTTTAAACCAATATTATTTTTCTTTAAATCTTCAACATCAGAAAACCAAGGAGACACAATAAACATGAAGCAGTTAGCTTCTTCAAGTAGCTCAACTTGACCGCGTATTAGCAGTTTACTATTCTGATTATGGTTTATAATTAAAAGTTGGTCTATAAGTGTTCGTAAACCATCAAAAGTAAATTCAAGTAATTCTGGTCTATGTATGGTAAAATGATTGAAAAATGGGGTACCAATTGTTAAATGAATAAGCTTAAGTACAGATTTTCCATAACCTACCACATTAAGGTGTTCATTCACCAAAATGTGAAAAGGGAATAATTTGTTTAATTGCTCTGTTTTTAAGCTTATTTCCATTACAGCGTCTATTACCAACTCACCTTGAATGTTTCATGATGGTCACCATTGTCACGGTCACTTATTATTTCCAATTGTACAGGTGTATTGTACAATTTCCCCAATCCCTGTACCAATCCTCTTACAAATTCCTTCAGACCAACTCTTTTAGAAAAATAATGTAAGTGTAAACTATTGCTTTCAATATGACTAACCTTAAACTCTGGCGGAGTAAGTTTTGGGTACATCAGCATAATACGATTATGAAAAGTAGGAAGGTTGGTTAAAAATTCTTTCAAATTGTCACCACCAGCTTCCAATAAATCTCCGTATCTTTCTTTACCAGTTTTCAATATCCAATACTCTCCAAAGGCAATCAAAACATCACCAACAGAAATTTTCAATTCTTTAGCAGTTGCAATAGCAAGTGCGTAAGTTATATCATCATTATAAGGCTCGTTGCTTATAAAATAATCAATATCTACACCGCTAGTTTCTTTAATGGCCTCCCATTTTCCTTCACCAAAACCTTCAATAACGAGACTTTCTATAGCTTTGTTTACAATTCCATACATGCTAATAGTTTGTTTGAGTTAATTTATCAAATGATTGTTGAAGAACCATTTAATGCAAATTAAAGGAAATTACTTTTAATTATCAATTGAATGTAGAGAGTATTTCTTCGGGAAGGTTATTAATAAGATTGGTATCATATTTTCGTGTAAATGAATAACTACTTGTATTGAAAAAGATGCTTAATTGCTTAATAGTTTATTGATATGTCTTTCTATCTTCTAGCCAATTGAAAAGTACTCCTTACTGCTTAAACAAGTTTGCAACTTTTCTCTGTACTTTTTCCGTAAGGAAACCTGCCCTTTACTGATGAGTAATGAAATTTTACTCTACTGTAAATACTCTTTCCTAAACAATTAAAAGATTTTACTGGTCAGGAAAACTTTAAAACTCTACTGGAGTGGTCCATTTTGCACCCATGTAATGGCATCTAATTCTATAAGTAGATGAAAGGAAATAAACGCCCTTAAAATAGTTTACCTGTGGCGAGTGATTTAACCGAAAAGAAGTAACAAAGGGAGAATTAATTAGGGCAAAACATTGGACTTTAAGTATGCAATATTGGGCGTAAAAAAGGACATTTTTTTCACTCTATCTACATTATAGTGAACTTCATTCCTCCTAGCGTGAAATTCATTTCTGTTAGAGTTGTCTCCTTAAAATAAACGACACTTTCTTAGTTTAATTATGGAGGATAATTTGACCATTTTAATGGGCTTTATTTCCATTAATCTACTTAATCCATACTGCCGATGAAATTTACCGACATTGTTAAATATTTGAGGATAAAAAGCATATACAAATACGTTGTATCGTATTTAAATGAAGGTTCTATCAAATACGATCAGCTTACTTAAGTTTAGGTCATATTATTGAAATGTAAAACAAACCTACTCTACTGATAAATATTTGTGCTAAAATTTTAACCCTTTATTGGGTCTAATTCTTTTATTTTTGTCGCACTTGTACAAAAGCAAGTAGTAGGTTTAACCGAATACGAATGAAAAAAATAGTATCACTTATCATCATTGTAGCTGCATCCATTGCATCTGTTCAAGCACAACTTTCTAAGCAACATTCCAAGGATTCTCTAAAGGTAGTTTCTACCCCAGAAGTCAAAAAAGATTGGACTAAAATTGAAGAAAAGAAAAGACCTTCAGACCATTTTATCGTTCAATTTGGTTATGATGGTTGGGCCGGACGACCAGATAGCGTAAGAACTACAGGTTTTGGCAGACATTTTAATTTTTATGTGATGTTTGATAAGCCTTTCAAATCAAATCCACATTACAGCTTGGCGTATGGTGCAGGTTTTGGGTCTAGCAACATATATTTCGATCATGTAAATGTAAACCTAGCCGGTACGGGAAGTACGCTCCCTTTTACGGATGTTTCTACTAGTGGTAATCATTTCAATAAAATAAAATTAACTACCATTTATGCTGAATTGCCTGCCGAGTTCCGTTATTATGCACATCCAGAAAATAAAACCACTGGTTGGAAAGCTTCTCTAGGTGTTAAATTAGGTGTTCTTTTAAAAGGATACACTAAAGGAAAAGATTTGCAAAACTCAAATGGCAACAGTATTTATGGCCCTACTTACATAGAAAAAGTAACTGCTAAGAAGTTTCTCAATGGTATGAAAGCAGCAGTTAGTGCAAGAGTTGGCTACGGTTTTGTTTCGTTGCATGGAGACTTTAATGTACTAGGTGTAGTTAAATCGGGTGCTGGGCCTTCATTAAATTGTTACTCAATTGGGGTATCTGTAGGCGGTTTATAGTTATTAAAATTCTTATAAAATTAAACCCTGATGGCTATGCTTTCAGGGTTTTTTGTTTGAAAAAACGTTCAAAAGCACACTTTGGTTTATTAGTTTGATAAATAAGAAGTTCAACCGCTAATTTTACAACAGAGAATGCAACTGAACAATAGCTAATCTTGTTTAGATAGAGATAGTAAACGCTTTATTTTAGAACAAGGATTAAGGTTTGATTTAGGCATTAACCGAATTATGTTTACAGATAATAAATAAATATTTTGATAGAGAAAAAGAAGATTCAGGAAGAAGAAAGGGCCGTATTGGTAGGGCTTGTACAAAAAGATCAAACGCCCGAGCAAGTAGAAGAATATCTAGACGAGCTTGCTTTCTTGGCACTAACGGCAGGCGCAATTACCGTTAAGCGTTTTACTCAAAAAATGGAGCGACCAGACAGCAAAACCTTTGTAGGAAAGGGAAAATTGGAAGAGATAAAAAACTATGTTCAGAGTAAGAATATTGGCATCGTTGTTTTTGATGACGAACTTACTGGATCGCAAATTATTAATATAGAAAGTGAACTAAAAGTAAGAACGGTTGATAGGAGCGATCTGATATTAGACATTTTTGCA
>CANCVE010000131.1 GCA_947381435.1 Chitinophagaceae bacterium | reverse complement strand
AAAAACAAAGGTATCGGGACTATACAGGTCTGAAAGAGGGGCAGAACGTTTTGCAATCCTAAGATCTGTCATTGATACTATCAAGAAAAATAATAATAATGTTTTTGATGGATTATTATCCTTGTACTACTGATGGGTTGAGTAGTTACAACGAATGTATTATCAATTTTAAGGGATTATTTTTTCTCAACATTAGATCTATTCTTTGTAATATGACGTCTCATCTTGCCAGAAACATGTCTCTTCTTGGTAAGATGATGCGTCATATTACCAAGATGATATCTCCTTTTGTGAAGATGATATCTCCTTTTGCCAAGATGACGTCTCCTTTTACCAAGATGACGCGTCATATTGCCAAGATGAGATGTCATATTGGGCTTAAAAAAAGCCTATTAACCATCTAGTTGAAGCTGTGTAATGAGTACTGCCGTTGAATAGCAGCTATTTCGGACGTTGCAAAGAAGAAATTTGTAAGCTACTAATGTGTTCATAAAGCAACGTTTTATGTTCTGGTAAATAATCTGTTTTTAATTCTGGTGAAGGTTCAAAGGAAAGTTCGTTAAAACCAAATTTAATTTAAAATAGTTTTTTGAAAAAAGAGGTATGATTATTTGGGCAAGTGATTGTTTGGATTTGGCAGAGTTTCAGGCTAGAGGAACTAATTGATGAATATGAAAGATTGGCTGGAAAGAACAAATAAACTTTTGGAAAGCAATAGTCTGGATGTCTTGGCAAATGCAGGCAATTAAAAAGCTCATGGCATATATGAACAGTTTAGAATAGAATAGGAAAGGAAGTTTCTATCAGATTTTGATAAGGAGCTATTGAAACTTACAGCTAATAAATAAAGTTGTCTGTACTTTGTATCTGAACTTAATAATGGGTATGACCAAAATTTCATTTAAAATTATCCACAATCTAAATTATTCCCCTACATTTGCGCTCCCAAAAAGTTCTTTCTACAATAGTGAGAATGATTGATCTTGGGAGTCGCTGTGAAAACAGAGACGCTATCACCAATTAAATCGTAAAAGAATGGCTAAAGAAATTTCAACTTACGTTAAGTTGCAAGCTAAAGGTGGTCAGGCTAATCCTGCCCCGCCAATTGGACCTGCTCTAGGTTCGAAAGGCGTTAACATTATGGAGTTCTGTAAGCAGTTCAATGCTAGAACCCAAGATAAAATGGGAAAAGTAGTTCCTGTTTTGATTACAGTTTATACTGACAAATCTTTCGATTTTGTTATTAAAACTGCTCCCGCTTCTCTTCAATTGCTTGATGCAGCAAAAATTAAAGAAGGTAGTAAGGAACCTAACCGTGTAAAGGTTGGTAAAGTAACTTGGTCTCAAGTAGAAGAAATTGCTAAAGACAAGATGCCTGACCTTAACTGCTTTACCATTGAAAGCGCTATGAAAATGGTTGCAGGTACTGCACGTAGTATGGGTATCACTATTGATGGATCAGCCCCTTGGGACAAAAATTAATTATTCACCTTTAAATCATTCAGATTATGTCATTGACTAAAAAAAGAAAGGTTGCGAATACAAAGGTGGATAAAGCTAAGCTTTACACCCTTAAGGAAGCAACATCATTGGTAAAAGAAATTAACTGTACAAAATTTGACAGTTCAGTTGATATACACCTTCGTTTAGGTGTTGACCCTAAAAAAGCAGACCAACAAGTTCGTGGTACTGTTTCTCTACCTCACGGAACGGGTAAAACTAAAAAAGTATTGGTACTTTGTACGCCTGATAAAGAAGCTGCAGCTAAAGAAGCTGGTGCTGATTTTGTTGGATTGGACGAGTTCATTACTAAAATTGAAGGTGGTTGGACAGATGTTGATGTAATCATCGCTACTCCGTCAGTAATGCCTAAAATAGGTAAACTAGGTAAAATATTAGGTCCTCGTAACTTAATGCCAAACCCTAAAACAGGTACTGTAACAAACGATGTTGCAGCAGCTGTAAACGAAGTTAAAGGTGGTAAAATTGCGTTTAAAGTAGACAAAGCGGGTATCATGCACGCTTCTATCGGTCGTATTTCATTCACTCCACAAAAGTTGGCAGAAAACACTACTGAGTTTATCAATGCAATCATTAAATTAAAACCTTCTACTTCTAAGGGTACTTATTTAAAAGGAGCAAGTTTGGCTTCTTCAATGAGTCCTGGTATTACTTTGGATGTAAAAGCATTATCATAAAACTAATCCTGGTGATTCCGAAAGGAAGATGACCCGGGTTTAAATAAAATTTAGTTATGACAAAAAATGAAAAAAATGAAGTGATTGAGGTTCTTAAAGAAAAGTTCACTCAATACAGTACATTTTATGTAACAAATACAGAATCTCTAACAGTTGCACAAATTGGCAAACTACGTAGAATTTGTTTTGATAAAAAAGTTGAATTAAAGGTTGCAAAAAACACTTTAATCAAGAAAGCATTAGAAGGATTAGATGCAGAAAAATATGCTGGCGTTTACGACAGTTTAAATAATGTAACTGCTTTGATGTTTTCTGAAAATGCAAAAGAGCCTGCTCTTATCATTTCTACTTTCCGTACAGAAAATAAAAATGATAAGCCAATTCTTAAAGCTGCTTATGTAGACGGAGCTGTGTTTGTTGGTAATAACCAATTAGATTCACTGAAGACATTGAAAGGCAAACAAGAACTATTGGGCGAAATCATTGGCTTATTGCAATCTCCTGCCAAGAATGTTATCAGCGGCTTGAATGCTGGAAACAAACTAGCTGGTTTGATTAAAGCTTTGGAAGAAAGAGAAGTAGCTTAAACAAGTTATACGTTCTAGGTAATAAGTTTTACATTAGAATAAAGATAAAATCCCAGGCCTGAGGGAGTAACAATTAAAGGCAAATTTTTTTAAACACATCCGTCGGAGTACTTATTTGTAACGATGAAGACGGAAAAAATTTACAAACATGGCAGATTTAAAAGCGTTCGCAGAACAACTAGTAAGCTTAACAGTTAAAGAAGTTAACGAGTTAGCAAAAATTTTGAAAGATGAGTATGGTATCGAGCCTGCTGCTGCTGCTGTTGCAGTTGCTGCTGGTCCAGTTGCTGCTGCTGCAGTAGTTGAAGAAAAAACTGCATTTGATGTTATTTTGACTAATGCTGGTCCTAACAAATTACAAATCGTTAAAATCGTTAAGGATTTAACTGGTTTAGGTTTGAAAGAAGCTAAGGATTTAGTTGATGGTGCTCCAAAAGCAGTTAAAGAAGGTGCAGCTAAAGCAGAAGCTGACGATATCGCAGCTAAATTGAAAGAAGCTGGTGCTGAAGTAGAAATTAAGTAATTATAGTTTTCTACATAATATTGAGCCCTCTGGATTATTATTCAGAGGGTTTTTTATTGCCATAAATTTATCAGCTCACTTAATAGAAATAGAATACAGGAGAGTCCATAATAGACCTATTTGGAGACCCATTCTCTCTCTTTTTCTGTTACCTCAGTGCCTCAGTGGCAAAGAAATTCTACATAATTGTATAAAACATTTGCCACAGAAGGCACAGAAAAAACAGAGAAATCAAATAGAAGACACTTTTTTTTATCACAAAGCAATTGTCGAAGTGGTCTAATAAACAAAGCCACACTTTCGTGTGGCTCAAAATTCTCCCTTATTTGCGCATCATTCAAATATCGATAAACAATCAATCGTAGGCGGGAGGTTTAATATCTATTAATAACCAAAATAATTCTTAGCGTTGTAGTAGCAAATGTCTTGTATCACCTTGCCAGTCCAAGCAATATCATTTGGCAATTCTCCATTTTCAATTTCTTCTCCAAAAAGATTACAAAGTATACGTCTGAAATATTCATGACGAGGGAATGATAAGAAGCTGCGGCTATCCGTAAGCATACCCACAAACCTGCTCAATAATCCCATGTTTGAGAGGGCATTCATTTGCTTTATCATACCATCTTTCTGGTCTAAAAACCACCAACCACTTCCCCACTGAATTTTACCCGGGGTGCTGCTTCCTACATTGAAGTTGCCAATCATGGTAGCAAACAATTCATTGTCGGCAGGATTAAGGTTGTACAATATTGTCTTTGTCAGTTTATCCTGTGTTTCCAATCTGCTTAGAAAAGCAGATAGGTTTCTTCCTTGAGAGAAATCGCCAATGCTATCAAAACCAGTATCTGGACCTAAGTTTTTAAGCATTCTTCCGTTATTGTTACGCAATGCCCCCAAGTGGAATTGTTGAACCCATCCTTTTTCATGATCCCATTCTGCAAACAAAACCAACATGGCACTCCTGAACTTATTTTGTTCTAGCAAAGTCAATGAAGTTCCTCCAAATACTTTGGCAAAGATTGCAGACACTTCAGCTTCGGTATAGTCTTCTGCATATAGTTCTTCTAAACCATGATCGCTCACATTACACCCCATTGAAGCAAAGAAATCATGACGGGTTTTTAATGCCTTTGTATAATCAGCATAACTTCCAATGCTGATGTTTGAAGCGGCTTCAATTCTTTTTACATAAGCAATAAAAGAAGTTGGATTGCTAACATTCATTGCTGTATCAGGACGAAATGCTGGTAAAACCGGTATTTCGAATTTCTGATCTTTCAGTTGTTGGTGGTAGCTAAGATTATCGGCTGGGTCGTCTGTTGTGCAAACGGCCGCTACATTCATTTTACGTAAAATATTCTTTACACTGTACTCTTTGCTACGTAATTTTTCGGAAGCACTATCATAAATACGCTTAGCAGAATCGCTGTTTAGAATTTCATATTCGTCAAAGTAACGTTGCAATTCCAGATGTGTCCAGTGATACAAGGGATTGCGCAACGTATAAGGTACGGTAGCTGCCCACTGCTCAAACTTTTCAAAATCTGTTGCATCACCGGTGCAATACCTTTCGTTTATCCCATTGGTACGCATTGCACGCCACTTATAATGGTCGCCATAAAGCCAAATTTGAGTAAGATTTTCGAAGTTTTTGTCTTCAGCAATTTGTTGCTGAGGCAAATGGCAGTGATAATCTATAATGGGCATTGCCTTGGCATACTCATGATATAAAATCTCTGCAGTTTTGTTTTTTAATAAAAAGTTCTCATCCAAAAAAGACTTTGCTCCTGCCTTTCCTTTTGTTGTGTTGTTTAAAGTTGAATCCTCCATGATAGGTTAGTTATATAAAATTAAAATTGTTTTAAAGTATTCACTGTCTCATTAAAGCCATTTGTTATAAGTGATTCCAATTGAGATTTAACTGCATCAGCAAAACCGGCCAATTGTGTAAGATCTGTATCCCAAAGCGTTGTATCCTTACAAATAGCATCTACTACTGCACTAACGTCTTTTGCCGCCCAATGGTTGTTTAGGGTTGCTGCATAATCGTCGGTAATCGTGTATTTTATGTTATTTAAAGTGCCAATATACTTACCTTCTTCCAATTCGCTCTTCATAAATAGTATGTATGCCGCAAAACCAACCGCCATAAAAGTAGGAGGAGCGCTACTGGTAGCATAATATTTTGTAAGAATTGGAAGGTTGCGCATCTTCATTTTAGAAGTGTATTGCATAGATATACTAATCCATAAATGCTCGATAAATGGATTGCGGAACCTATCTAAAACCTTTCCAATAAATGCTTGCGCATCCGCGAAAGTGATGTTTTCATTTAGGATGGCGGGCGCCATTTCTGAGTTAGCAACGCCAGAAATAAATTTAGTAAAACTGTCGTTGGCCATTGCTTCTTTTACGGTAGTAAAACCTGCAACAATTGCCAATCCGCAAGAAAATGTGTGTGTGCCGTTTAATAACCTAAGCTTCAATTCGCGAAACTTATTTATATCAGGAACAATAACAATTCCTTCCTCATCAGATTTACTAAAAGACAATATTTCTCTTGATTTTTCTCTATCCGTTTCTATTGCCCACAAACGATAGCACTCACTCATAATCATCAAGTCGTCCGAATAGCCTAGTAGCTCTTCTGCTTTTTGTTTATCTGAAGCCGAAGGTTTACCTGGAACAATTCTATCAACCAGAGAATTACAGAAATCGTTGGCAGAATCTATCCAGTTAATAAAGTCTGAACTAAGGTTATTATTAACAGCCAGTTGCTTAACAATAGTTTTTAGTTTAAGACCATTATCTACCACCAATTCTGTAGGTACAATCACCAAACCACTATCATCAGACCCACCAAATGTTTCATATCGCTTTAATAGTACTGCCAACAATTTGCCAGGAAAAGATTTTGGTGGAGCAGCATTTACCTTATCATCAGCAAGAAGTGTTATGCCTACTTCAGTTGTATTTGAGACAATAACTTGCAAATCTTTACTAGCTGCAACATTTAAAATATCTTCCCATTCATTACTTGCAGATAAAACACGGCTTACGGACGAATTGATAATAATTTCATCCACCTTGTTGCTATTGTCTATTCCTTTTATTAGTTGGGTATATAATCCATCCTGCGTTGCAAATGCATCAGTTCCACCGGTGCTGGTACTTTTCACAATTACAACCCTACCATTAAATATTCCTACTCTATTAGCCTTATCAACAAAATCGTCTATTAGCCCTCTTAGTAAAATTCCTGTTCCAAATTGCAAAACCTTCTCTGGCAGATTAAAGACATCTTTAGGAGGCATCTTAACACCTGCTACATTTATTTGCCCTAAATTTTGTTTAGATAATATCATCCTGTTATTAGTTAATAGTGCGTTTAATTTTTAATTAGTCTTTTTGCCAAATCCAACTTTAATTCTTTAATGCCCTCAACTGCCAATCCTGCCATTTTATTAGCTCCAGTTGGGCTAAAATGAGTGTCATCTCTTTTGCCGTTTGGATAATTTACATTACCTGAGTCTACATAGTTATACAATTGCTTAGATGGCTCATCCCCTAAAGAAATTACATATTTCTTGCTTTTTTCCAACAAGTCAATCATTGGAACATGGAGTGAATCTGCAACACTAATGGTAGCAGCAGGATATTTGCCATGAGAATCTGTTAGAACCCCATTTTTAAACGTACGTCTAGTTACTGGTGTTAGTAGGACAGGAATTCCGCCCTTTGCCCTAGCTTCTAATACAAATTTTGCCAAATTAGATTTAAACTCTGGAATACTAGTTCCCACTGCAGGCTTATCAATTTTTTCATCATTATGTCCAAATTCTATAAAAACATAATCTCCTGCCTTCAAATTTTCCATTACAGAGTCCCAGCGTTTTTCATTGATGAAAGACTTTGTACTTCTTCCATTTATTGCCTTATTTTGAATGCTAACAGTATTGTCGAAGTATTTACCGAATTCCATTCCCCAACCAGTTTCAGGGAATGTCTTTTTAGATTTGTTGGCCATTGTGGAATCGCCAATCATCCAAATAGTTACTTTTTTTTGTTGAGCAACAAATGCCATCATTGCTATTGCAACGAGCAAAATTGTAATTCTATTTGTGCTTGATTTTAAAGCTTTATTCCACGTTGACTTTTGCATATTGTTCTAATTATTTTTTAGAAGGAATTTGTTCAGAGATCCATTTTACAAAATCATTTGCTGCCTTGAAGTTTTCAAAATCTGCAGGCAATTTCCTTCCATCAGTATATTCATTATAAAACCAAGGGTCACCAACAGCAAAGACTGTCCCTTTGCCATATTTTGTTGTAGCTATAATTACATCATTTTTATCTGTCAATGCGGACTTAGCTGGTGCGGAAAGCTTAAGTGTACTAATTTCTTTCAGGTAAACTTTCTTAGCTGTCTTGAAGATTGGGTTATCGCTAGGAATCTCAATGGCACCTGTTTCAAAGAACGGAGTCTTTACGTGGTTGCGGCTATCCTCATTAAACTGAATACCAAATTTTGACATTAAAACATTCAAATGTTTGAATTCGGCATTGCCTAAATCATTATTAAAAACTACCAGAACTCCACCTGCTTTTACCCAATCTGCAATTGCTTTTACATGATTTTCTTCTATGTATTTTGTATCTGGATTTTCTTTTGGCACATCAGGATCAGTAATAACATAAACTGAGGCCTTTTTCAAATTTTCGGCAGTAGGAGCTTCAAATAATGTGGAAGTACTTAATCCATAATTATTAAATACATGCCCTAATAACGAATAACCATCATTATCCAGTTCATCCCATTTGTAGTGATAAGAGATTGGTTTACCAGTGATTTTATCTGTCTTGTGTTCGTTATTAAAGTAACTATCTAATAAAACAGTTTTTCCTTTTCCTTTTGATAAATCAGCCAAACGCTCTATTTCCACCGATGCTTTTATAAAAGCGCCAACGCCCTTAGCATCGTTAGTTATAATCTTTTCGCTCAGATAATATTGGTACGAACCATCTCTGTACGGCGTTCCGCCCAATCCGGCCACACTAACAGTACCCGTTAAATTTACCTGACCATTAACATCTGTTTGAATAAACTTATTTAAAATTCCTTGGTATCCTTTTTCAGCAACTTGCTTAAACTTAGCAGGCAAATTCCCTTGCCTAACGCCCTTTGCCAAGGCATAAACAAACATACAAGCAGCAGACGATTCTAAGTAGTTGCCTTTTTCTGTTTGCTTATCTAACACCTGATACCATAAACCTGTAGATTCATCTTGGTATTTTTGAATTGCAGGTGCTAATCTATTTAAGATGCCAAGTAAAGCAGCTCGTTTTGGATGATTTACTGGCATTTTATCTAAAACATCTACCAATGCCATTGCATACCAACCAACTGAGCGTCCCCAAAAGTTTTGAGACAATCCTGTTTTAGGATCAGACCATCTTTCCTTTTTGCTTTCATCCCAACCATGATACAATAAACCTGTTTTTGCATCACGTGCATGGTTTTCCATGTAAATAAACTGATTGCCAATGTCATCAAAATCTGCATCTTCATGAAATAAAGTGGCAAATTCAGCATAAAACGGCTCGCCCATGTATAAACCATCCAACCACATCTGGTATGGATAACGCTTCTTATGCCAAAAACCACCTTCGTTGGTACGTGGCTGGTTTTTAATTTGTTCCCGCAATTTTAACGCTGCTTTATAATACTTTTCGCTTCCGAGTACCTGATAAAGCGTTAAAACAAGTCTACCTAGTAATACATTATCTATATTATAATCTTCTTGTTTGTAACCTTTTATTGTTCCATCTTCGGCTACTAAGGCATCAATATAGTTTTGTATATGCTTAAAATATTGCTTGTCGCCGGTTTGCAACCATACGCCTTCAATACCTTTAAGTACTACTCCTTCATCGTATTCCCACTTAATTTTCGAAGCCGTATCTGGCCACACTTTCATGGCAGTTGCTGCCATTTTTTGCGACCATGTCTGTGCATTTATATTCACTATGGAAAGCATAGAAACCAAACCCGTAACACATGCTTTTTGAAAGCTCTTTTTCATATTCTTTAATCGTTTTCTATAAACTTTGGGTGCAATCTTAACTCTTTTTTGATAATACACTGTCATGAGGTGTCCACTTCTTTTGCCATGCTGGGTAAGCATCCAATACTTTTTGTGGCGTATAGTTGTACCAAGCATACCCATCTCTGCGCTCTCTAGCTACCTCAGCCAACGAATATACTAGTTTACTATCCCTGTTGCAAAAAAGCGGTCTGTGTGTTTTTAGTTCATAGTAACGCGTCCAGATTGGTGGGGCGGCACTATCAACTACTACTACTTTATCGGTTGTAGAAGTTTTATAGGGTGTTACCAATGGAGGCGCTTGTATTCTATCTACACGTATGTTTAAAATTTTAGAAGCATTTAACCAAGCCGTTGCATTCTGAACCGCATTTATAATTTCTTTTGATGGATGGTCAATACTCATTAAAAACAGCACTAACCATGCACTTTCAGAACTACAAATACAAGCTGGCTCAAACTTTCTGGCCCAAGCTGGTTCTAAAGTAACTTCATCATGTTGCTGACACCAAGCTGTCAGTTTACCGTCATCTTTAATTTGTGTTTTGATGATACAATCCAAACCTTTTTCATAAGCTGTTTGTAACTTCTTTTTTATTTTGGCATCAAGAAAACCATACTTCGTGGTTTTATTATCTAAAATGTCTTTCAATAATTCCATTATGCCTTCCATTGCCCCATCATTGTAGGTTATGTGCCTACTATAATCAGTTTCTAATGGATAAAACTGCGGCCATCCACCATTGCCATATTGGGCTTCCAACAAGTAATCTAATCCCCTTAATATACCTTTCTTATATTTCTCATCTTTTGTAGCATTGTATACAATTGTCAAGGCAGCAATTTGTGTATAGCAAGTGCCATTATCAAATGTGGTGTTTATGTCATTACATTTAGCCCGAATACTGTCTTTCTGATCATTACTAAGAATAGCAAAAACATCATAATTCTTTGGCCATCCACCATTGTTTTTTTGAAATAATAGGATATTGTCTCCTATATTTTTGAGATCAGTTGGCTGATAGCGGGGTCTTTCTGGCAAAGGATTAATAATGTTATGTTTGTCATAAATGCCATACCAATGGTTGGCATTGTCGGCAAATGGCGCTGGATCTATTTTTAAAGTATCTTGCTTTTTACTTACATCTTGTGCTAAAACAACTTGCGTGCACAGCATTACTGCAAGTACATACTTTCCCACCATTTCAAAGCATTTGCTATGCCTAATTTTACTTTTCATGTAATCTTTCAATTTAAAAACACCAATTATATATTCCACAAGCAGATTCTTTCCTGCTTTTTTCAAGTAACATTCGATGAATAGCTGATAATTATGGTAGAACCTACCAATTGGGCAAAGCATCGTATTTGTAAGTTTGTAAAAATAGATTTGCAGGATAGTTTGTCCATCATGCCCTGTCCTGCCGTTTTTACGTCAAGCTATTCTAGTTGTGGACAGTAAATAATTTAATAAACTACAGTGTCTTTGCTTTTAATAAAATAGTTATTATTAGGATGAATATATTTTCTACTTGACTAATAAAATCTCTTTGACTGCCAAGAATAAATATCCATTAAATAATAAAATCAGCTACAGGGCAAACGCACTAAAATTAATTGGATAAAATATACCACATAGCCACAGTAGGCACATAGCTTTTATTATTTCAGGCAGATAAAACGCTTCGCTTTAAGTAAAAAATTAGGGTTACTGTTTCCAAGTTATATAACTTGCGTAGAGGCATCTTGCAGTTAAAATCATTGTGTCACTGAACC
>CANCVE010000130.1 GCA_947381435.1 Chitinophagaceae bacterium | reverse complement strand
TCAAGAACATAACCTGTCATTGCAACAAAACGAATTGGGTTTCTTGACCAATTTTCGTACTTACCTAATTCCATGCTAATTTAAACGATTCATTAGCCAAATTATTTCGCATGTGAGTATAATATTTCTAATTGATATAAACTCTAATAGTTATAAGTTATTAGTGGTTAGTTATTAGTTTGACCAATTAATTGCCAAAAGACTAATAATTAACGCTAACACTTAATAACTAACCACTAACAACTGATTTATATGATGGTGCCAAAAGCGTTAATGTGGCCAATGAAGGACTAAACGAAGCAGAAAGGATAATCAGTTGGATTGAAACAAAGCAAGAACTAATCCATAATTGATATTTGATAATTTATAATTGATACAATAAGAAAGCCCCGAAGTAGTTACCTATTTCGGGGCTTTTTATATTAAATTCAATAAAACTTACGATTAACGACTCTTAACTTATTAATTAAGCCTCTACCGCTACTTTCGACTTCTTAAACAAAGCAAATATTTCTATTACCAATCCACCAACTATTAAGATAGGAGCAACTGTAATTCTGGTAAAGCTATAAACTACATTAGTATCAAAAACATTTGGATCTTGGTTCTTGCCGCCACTTAATAGTATCATACCAAGGGCTATTACTACGCCGCCAATAATCATCCACAAATAATTATCTTTTGTAAATAATGGTTGTAAAGGCACAACTTTCTTCGAAGCACTTGCATTTCTTGTAGTTGTAGTAGTTGTAGCGGGTCTAACTGCTTTGCTCATTGTTTATCTTTTAGGGTGCAATAATAACTTTTATTAGTTGATAAATGAAAATTGATAATTGATAATTGATGGTTGACAATTAAGAATTAACATTTATGTTGTAATCGACAGATATTAATTGTCAATTATAAACTATCAATTAATAAAGTTCATCCAGCTTCATCTTCAAGTATTTTATTACGCTTCTGTGCGTACTTAGTAAAGAGATGCCTACGCCCAATAGTATCATACCCCCAAATAGCATCATCGTTTGTCTGATGTCGTCAATGGTTTTAAGTTCAGGTATTTGGTTCTCCACCCATTGTATCAACGAGAATAATAGGGCTACAGCTACCAGTCCGCTGATACACCCATTTACTACCGCTTTTATATCCATTGGTCTGGTAATAAAGCCACGTGTTGCGCCCACCATTTGCATTGTTTTTATCAGAAAACGGTTACTAAACATCGCCAAACGGATGGTATTATCAATACTAAATATAACCACCGCACACAGAATAATTGAGATAACCAAGAATGCCAATCCGTACACTTTAGCCTTTTCGTCTAGGTTATTTACAAGGTCTTTCGGGTATTGTAAGTCAGTAATCTGGTTGCCATATAGTCCCAATAGTTCGTTCGAAATCTTCTCCATGCTATCCTTGTTCACATATTCGGCTTTAGCATGAAAGTCAATGCTTTCTGGTAGCGGGTTTTCGGTAAGGAATTTAGCCCAATCCTCATTGCTTTGTTTATTCCAAATCTCCTTTGCTTTATCCTTATTTATATAAATAACCTCCTTGGCATAAGCTCTTTGTGTAATGAACTGTTGTATCTGGCTAATGGTATCTTTATTTAGGGTTCGGAGATAGGCGCTAAAGCGAATATCTTCCTTATAAAGATTCCCAGCTTGCTTTACGTTCAGGAAAAACCATCCCATAATGCCCATTATAAACAGCACCAATGCCACCCCTATAATACTAAAAATGTAATTGGGTTTACTTCTTTTTAAACCGCCTTTTCCTTGTGTTGCCATGAGTAACGTATCTTAAATAGTGATTTGAACCGGTTGCAAATGTAGCCTAAACGCCTACATTTGCACTCCTTTTACCAGCGTATGGTGATTGTTATGACAGAGAGTTTGTTGTATTCTTATGGCAAATACCCCAAACACTCCTTTCATCACAAACATTATTAAACAATGGTATAACGGATTAGGTAGTGGCTAAAGTATGTGGAACTACAATTTGTTAGTTATAAATTTTTGTTACAATCAATTATACAACACAAATAATCCTTTTTTCAATTAATAAAACAACCCCCAATAAAGGGATTAAACGAATATATGGAATACAATTTTGGTGAGATAGAACAGAAATGGCAGGGTAAGTGGAATGAGTCTAAGGCTTATGAAGTGAGTAATACTAGCGATAAACCTAAGTATTATGTGTTGGATATGTTTCCTTATCCAAGTGGTGCGGGTTTGCATGTGGGGCATCCGTTGGGGTATATTGCCAGCGATATTTTTAGTAGGTATAAACGCCTGAAAGGGTTTAATGTATTGCACCCAATGGGGTATGATGCCTTCGGATTACCTGCCGAACAATATGCCATAGAACATGGTGTTCACCCTGCGGTTTCTACCGAGCAGAACATTGCCAACTTCCGCAAACAATTAGATAAGATTGGCTTCTGCTATGATTGGGATAGGGAAGTGCTTACCTGCGATGCCAAATATTACAAGTGGACGCAATGGATTTTCCTTCAACTATTCAATAGTTTTTTTAACCCTGTTACGCAAAAAGCTACACCCATAACAGAGCTGGTGAAGGCTTTTGAAGCTGAGGGTTCTACACAGATAGACGGACTTCGTTCAGCCGTAAAATCTTTTTCAGCGGAAGAATGGAAAGCCTTAACAGAGAAGGAACAACAAGATATATTGATGGAGTTCCGCTTGGCCTTTTGTGGTTATGGTGAAGTAAATTGGTGTGAGGCATTAGGTACTGTTTTGGCTAATGATGAAGTGGTGAATGGTGTTAGCGAACGTGGCGGTCATCCGGTAGAGAAGAAGAGATTGCGCCAATGGTATTTGCGTATTACTGACTACGCTGATAGATTATTGAATGATTTGCAAAAGTTAGAATGGAGCGACGCCATGAAGGAAATGCAAACCAACTGGATTGGTAAAAGCACGGGGGCGGAGATTGATTTTGTTGTTTCAATCGGGAATCGAGAATCGATAATCGCTAGTCCAGAACTTGCGACTCCCGATTCACGACTCCCGATTCTCAAAGTTTACACCACCCGCCCCGATACCATCTTCGGCGTGGACTTTATGGTGGTTTCTCCAGAGCATGAATTGGTGGCTGGAATAACTTCTGCGGCGCAACAAAAGGAAGTGGAGGATTACATCACTTATGTAAAAAGCCGTAGTGAGCGTGAAAGACAAGCGGAGAAAAAGATAACAGGAGCATTTACTGGTGCGTATGCCATCAATCCGTTTGATGGTCGCGAAATACCTATCTGGATAAGCGAATACGTTTTGGCGGGTTATGGTACAGGGGCTATCATGGCGGTGCCTTGTGGCGATGAGCGTGACTTTAAGTTTGCCAATCACTTCAATATCCCCATTACCAATATAATTGGCGATGCCTTTAATGGCACAGAACCCAATGCTACCAAGGATGCAAAGCTTACTAACAGTGGCTTCTTGAATGGTGTGGTTTTGCGTGATGCCATACAAATAGTAGTGGATAAACTAGAGGAAATGGGCATTGGCAAGCGCAAGATTAACTATCGTATGCGTGATGCAGCCTTTAGCCGTCAGCGGTATTGGGGCGAGCCTTTCCCGATTGTGTGGAAGAATGGCATTGCCTATCCATTGTCTGAAAGTGAATTGCCGCTTGAATTGCCGAAGGTAGAATCTTACTCTCCTGGCCCTGATGGTCAAGGGCCTTTGGCAAATATTGATACTTGGGTTGAGAAGGATTTAGAAACCAACACGATGCCTGGTTATGCGGGTTCTTCTTGGTATTTCCTTCGGTATATGGATAATAATAATGACACTGAATTTGCTAGCAGACAAGCGACTGACTACTGGAATCAGGTTGATTTATACATTGGTGGAACAGAACATGCCGTGGGGCATTTGCTCTACAGCCGTTTGTGGACAAAGGTTCTGTACGACTTAGGATACCTTGGCTTCGATGAACCCTTTAAGAAGTTATTGAATCAAGGGATGATTACGGGTAGCAGTAGGTTTGTGTATAGATTTATTGGCGCTTCAAGTAAAAAACAGATAAGTACACTTAATGAATCAACAAGTTTAGATAAACCTGCTACCATTTTTGTGTCTGTGAATATTGTAGAATCAATTGAAAATAAGAAATTTTCTTTAGAGGATATTGAGAACCTAAAACTTGAAATAAAAGATAAAATAAATAGCCAAGATAATTATTTTCAAACATCTGAGATAAGAAGCCTAGAGTTTGTCAAATCTCATGTTGATGTAAACATTGTTGACGGAGTAGAACTCGATAAAGAACAATTTAAGAACAGTAAGGCTGAATACGCAAATGCCTTATTCATAACTGAGGAAGATGGCAAGTACATCTGTGGCGTTGAAACAGAAAAGATGTCCAAATCTAAATTCAATACCGTTAATCCTGATGACTTAGTTCAAAAATTTGGTGCAGATACTTTTCGGATGTACGAAATGTTCTTGGGGCCTATCGAACAAAGCAAGCCTTGGGATACTAAGGGTATTGAAGGTGTGCATCGTTTCTTGAAGAAGCTTTGGCGTTTGTTTTATGATGAACAAAAAGGAAAAGTTTGGAATGAGGCCGAGCCAACTGCCGATGAACTAAAGATATTGCACCGAACCATCAAGAAGATTGAGGACGATACTGAACGCTTTAGCTTCAATACTGCTGTAAGTGCCTTCATGGTTTGCGTGAATGAATTGGCAGATATTAAATGTCATAAACGTGCCATCCTAGAACCTATATTGATTTTATTAACCCCTTATGCCCCTCACATTGCAGAAGAATTATGGCATAGCTTAGGTAATGAAACCTACATCATAGATGCTGCCTTCCCAACATTCGAAGCTAAATATGTGGTGGAAAGCAGTAAGGAATACCCGGTGAGCATCAACGGAAAAGTACGTACCAACCTGAATCTTCCATTGGATATGGGGCAAGCAGAAGTGGAAGTAGCCGTTACTGCCAACGAAATCGTACAGAAATGGTTGGAAGGTAAAGCCCCTAAAAAGATCATCTTCGTAAAAGGAAGGATGATTAATATAGTAATATAATTTGATAGTCGAAAGTCGAGAGTTGAAAGTCAAAAGTTAGATGAAAGAAGTTGCAGGTTGTAAGTGTAATAGTTTTTAGCTTCTTTGATATTTATAATTCTGCTCACTTTGATCATTAGGTTAGTTGTGATTTGGAGGTGACTTGAGGTAGAAGACCTATCTATTTTGGTGATTTAGAGCAGTTTAAGTGCTAATTTCTAGCAGGTCGAGTACATGCAGCTAGCAGCTCGAGTGCATGCAGCTAGCAGCTCGAGTACATGCAGTTAGCAGCTCGAGTGCATGCAGCTAGCAGCTCGAGTACATGCAGTTAGCTGCTCGAGTACATGCAGTTAGCAGCTCGAGTACATGCTGCTAACAGCTCGAGTACATGCAATTAGCAGCTTGAGTACATGCAGTTAGCAGCTCGAGTACATGCAGCTAGCAGGTCGAGTACATGCAGTTAGCAGGTCGAGTATATGCATTTTTTACTCATTAAAACATTAATTAAACCATAAAATACTGTTCAGTCTATCCCAAATTGCCGAAGCGTATTGATTAATCATTATTTTCATTTAATTATTCGTTTCAACATTTATAGGATACGATGCGCTATAGTCTTTCTTTTTTATTGATAATAATGGCTTTTGTGGGAAAGGCACAGACGTATAATCCAGCCAAGATTAACCCCAAAGCCATTACAGCCTACAGCAAGGCGATGCAATATTTGTCGGTGGATGCACACCGATTTGCCATTCCTTATCTGGAAGATGCGCTAGCAAAAGACCCTAACTATGTAGATGCCTATCTCTCTTTGGGGGGCGTGCAGGGCGAGCTGAAGAATTATGCAGAAGCGGTTTCAAACTTCGAAAAAGCTAAATCTATCGATAGCCTTTATTTCCTGCCATATCATCTTCCTTACTCCATAAATCTGGCTGGCATGGGCAGGTTTGATAGTGCCTTGGCTGCCGTAAACACCTTTTTAGCCATCCCAAACCTCGATGAAATAAGTTTTAAAAGCGGGGTGTTTCGCAAGAAATGTTATCAGTTTGCGGTGGATTATAAAAACAAACATCCTCATCCAACCTACAATTTCAATCCAATAAATCTGGGCGATAGCATCAATTCTCCCTTTTCGGAGTACCTGCCTACGCTGAGTGTGGATGATAGCTTGCTAGTGTTTTCGAGAATTAGCAGGAATGGTGGCGAGTATTTTTATAGGAGTAGGATGATTGATGCGCTGCACTTTACCAAGGCAGAAAAAGTACCCGGAGATTTGAATATTGAACGGTTTAAAGGTGCATTGACGGTGTCGATGGATGGCGAATGGATGATTTTTGCAGGGGATATCCAAGGGAAAACATACGGCGATTATGATTTATTTATCAGCTATTATACCTCTAGTGGATGGAGCGAGCCGGAAAATATGGGGCAGAACATCAACAGTGAGTTTTGGGAGAGTACACCTTGTCTTAGTCCCGATAAACGTGCCCTTTATTTTAGTAGCAGACGCCCCGGTGGTTTTGGTGGTGTAGATTTATATGTAAGTTACCGTGATGTGCGTGGCAAATGGGGGGCTGCCATAAACATGGGGCCGGCCATAAACACCAAGGGCGATGAACAAGCGCCGTTTATTCATGCCGATAACCAGACGTTTTATTTTACATCGAGTGGGTTGCCGGGTTATGGTGGCACCGATTTGTTTATGGCAAGAAAAGATAGTACGGGCAATTGGGCGTCGCCCGAAAACTTGGGTTACCCCATCAATACCATAGAAAATGAAGGCAGCATGACGGTGGCGCCAAACGGTGAGGATGCCTATTATGCCAGCAACAGAAGTGATAGTAGGGGAGGGCTTGACTTGTATCATTTTGAGCTTCGCGATGATATTCGTCCTAATAAAACAGTGTTTGTAAAAGGATTTGTGTATGATGAAAAGACCAAAAAAGGACTGCCAAGCAATGTAGAATTGATAGATAATAGCACTGGAAAACCATTGATGTTAGTACAAACAGACGAAACGGGTTACTATTTTATTACGCTGCCAACTGGAAGAGATTTCACGTTTAATGTGAACAGAAGAAGCTATTTGTTTTATAGTAAGGTTTATAGCTTAACTAATAAGATTCCTGATAGTACTTATCATCAAAACATTTATTTGCAACCCATTGAAGTGAATGCGGCAATGGTATTGAAGAACATTCTGTTTGAAAAAAGTGATTATAAGCTGAAAGAATCGAGCCAGATAGAGCTTGATAAAGTGGTGCAGATATTGGCTGAAAACCCAACACTGCACATTGCCATTAACGGACATACGGACAATATTGGCAGCAATGCAGACAATTTATTACTCTCTACCAACCGTGCTAAAGCAGTAACCAATTATTTTATTGAGAAAGGAATTGCTGCCAATAGACTTCAATACAAAGGCTTCGGTGCATCTAAACCCATCGCCACCAACGATACCGAAGAAGGTAGGGCTGTGAATAGAAGGACGGAGCTTACAGTTGTTAGTTATTAGGGGGTTAGATATTAGTGGTTAGTGATTAGAGGTTAGTGATTAGTAATACATTGTTGTTGATTAAGTCTATCTTCACTCATAAAGTGCTAAGTCTAACTAATATCTAATCACTAACCACTTATAACTAATAACTATGAAAGATGCTTCCCTTTTTACAATCGCACTCACACAGGTAAATGGCATTGGAGCTGTTCAGGCAAAACAATTGATAGAACAGTTTGGAAGTGCAGAAGCGGTCTTTAATGCTCCAGTAAAAGCATTGGCTGCCATTGAAGGTTTTGGAGAGATTAAGGCTCATGCGATAAAGAAGTTCTCTGATTTTAGGTCGATAGAAGAGGAGATAGAATTTTGCCATTTTCATCATATTAATACCCTTTGTCTTACAGATGAAGCTTACCCCAAAAGATTGTTGAATTGCTTTGATGCACCCACGGTTTTGTACTATCGCGGTACGGCCGATCTGAATACTGCACGAATCATTAGTATTGTAGGTACTAGGGTAAATAGTGATTATGGCAAACAGCTAACAGAGCAGATTGTAAAGGAATTGTCTACTCAAAATGTATTGATTATAAGCGGGATGGCGTTTGGGATAGATGCTATTGCTCATAGAGCGGCCTTGCAAAACGATTTGGCGACGGTGGGGGTATTGGCGCATGGGTTGGATACTATTTATCCTGCTCAACATACCAACCTAGCAAAAGAGATGTTGAATAATGGAGGCTTACTGACAGAGTTTCCACGGTTTACCAAGCCTGATAAACATAACTTTCCGAGGCGAAACAGGATTGTGGCAGGAATGGCGGATGGAACGATAGTTATAGAAACTGCCTCGAAAGGCGGGAGTATGATTACCGCAGAACTAACCTACGATTATAATAGGGACTTATTTGCCGTGCCAGGCAGAGTAACTGACTCCAAAAGCATGGGCTGCAATAAACTGATACAACAAAATAAGGCCGCTATTTTTACCAGCACCGAGCAGATGATGGAAGTGCTAGGGTGGCAGCAAAAGAAGATTACCGCCAAGAAACAGAGGGAAATGTTTGTAGAACTGAGTGCTGATGAACAGACTATCGTCACAATTCTTCAATCGAAAGAAACGGTACACATTGATGAGATTTACCTGACATCTAAGCTGAGCAGTAGTTCAGTAGCAGTAGCCATGTTGAACTTAGAATTACAAAACATGCTGATGTGCTTACCCGGAAAGATGTATCGGTTGATGTGAGGCTTTTAGTCGAGAGTCGAAAGTCGGGAGTTAAAAGTCAAAAGTAAATTGCCGATGACTTTTTACGACTATTGACTCTCGACTTACGACTTTCCACTTAGCGTTTAATAATAAACTTCACTGTGTTGTATTTAGTTCCTGCGCCTTGTAGAGAAACATAATAAACACTATTCATCAATCTGTTACTTAGATTAATAGAAACTTCATTCTTGCCTTTTAGGGCATCCACAGGAATGTTTGCAACTTGTCTGCCAGTATTATCAACAACTGTCAACTGTAATTTAGCATCAACTGCACTTGCAAAACTTACTTTGAAGTTACCATTATTAGGGTTTGGATATAAGCCCACTGTTTTTACATTGAGTGTTTGCTCATATATTAAATCTTCGGTACTAAATGCTGCATTGTTGATGCCTACATTGAAGCTAACGGTTTGTCCTGATGGATTTTCTATGTTGTAAACAATAGAAGTTATATCAGACATATCAATTATAGCAGGCAATGTGCTATCGGTAGATTTAAAGTTGGCTAAACTTAGTTTATAAGCTAGACCATCTTGAAGGCCAGTGATTAAGTAAGTATATTGACTGTTCCAATTACTGATACTTTTCTTAGTGATAGTAACTCTAAGGTTCAATCCTCCAGTGCTAGTATTTGTAGTAAACTTAAATGTTTTATAATCACTCAAATTATCTGCTGCTGCACCACCTTTCAAGTATTTATAAACGGTGAGGTAAGACGAAGTTGTAGCCTGAACACTCACATTTCTTAGTAAGGCATATTCATTTGCGTTGTATTGTCTGTTGTTTTCATTGGTTACCTTAAACTGAGCAATAGATGTGTTCTTATCGCTACTAGTTCCCCAAATACCATCAGCCATATACACCATGTCTTCCTTTTTATTATTGAAGAACATATCAATATTAGCATCATACACATCTGCAATAGGGATGGTAATAGTCGTTTTTCCGTTTGGATTAATCGTAAAAGGAATAACTACGTTGTTGCCGATGGTGGTGTTTTCATTCTTCTTTTGATCGAAAACAAAATAACCAGATGTATTAGCCGTTTTGTTGTTGATAGTCACCTTTACTTCGGTACCAATTCTGTGAATAGAAGAAATATACGCATCAGGCAAATCACTGCTAGCACCAAGTTGTTGTAAAGGCATTGTAGCGGTTAGTCTGCTCAAAATCTCAGTAACCATTTTGTTTAAATCAGCTGGAGAGGCTGCCCACAATTGATAGTTTATCATGGTATCTTCACCAATATAGTCAGGCATCAACCAATCGCTTTGTATAGAGTAACTGTTTCTGCCTACTTTCTGTCCTGCGGTGAAGCTGATAGCGTATTCCCTTTCGCCTTCTGGTTGAGCCAATGCATAGCGAATGAAAGTAAACCCTTGTATTTTCACATTCTCCACATTTAATAACTCAGCCCCCTTCAACCTGTCACAAATTGGCTTAGTGTGACCATAAATAGCCCCAACTGTTTTTGTAGCAAATGCAACTGCTTTAGGTTTATTATTCAATGTAAAATCTACTGTTCTAATTTCAATAGCATTGGTAATAGATTTTAAATCAGCCACTGTGGACGATTCATCATATTGTAGATAGTTGCCATTTACATGATAAGGCATTACTGCCGCTAATGAACTAGCATTATCATTAATGCCCATAGTACCGATATTACCTTTTTTAGGAGCATTAATTTGGTTTGCTGCAGTAAATACAACAACTCCATTTTTACTTTCCTTGTACTCATTAAAGTTTCTAGTACCTATTGCAGCACCAAGACTCTTGCTTTCCAAACCACCGGTACTACCTGGGGTAACATAGCCACAGCCAACTGTAAATTCAACAGAAGCAGTGTCAGCACAACCAGCAGCTGAAGAAATGATATAATGTATTGTTACAGTACCGTCTGCGATGCCATAAACTACGCCAGTAAGAGAATCGATAGTTGCTATAGAAGTATCTGTAGAGTACCATTTTCCACCACTTGTAGAATCAAACAATGGTATTGTTGCCCCAGCGCAAACAATTGTATTGCCCATGATTGTATCTATATGAGATGTAGGACTAATTACTGTCAATTCCAATTTAGCTATACTGTCACAACCAACAGAATTATTTAAATGCACTAGGTAAGTGCCAGACGTATTAAAGCTTGAACCATTGAAAATGTAATGACTACCTGCACAGATGCTTGCATTTGTTGTAGAATTAGTTGATTGATTGATAGTTAGGTTCAATGTAGCAGTACTATCACAACCTATTGCATTGATAGTATTGTAAGTGTAAGTTCCACTTGCAGTATAGGTAGTACCATTCCAAACATAACTAGAACATGAAGTAATATTGGTGCTAGAAGAAGAAGGTTGGTTGATAGTCAGATTTAAAGTAGCCATACTATCACAACCTACGGCATTGGTAGTGATGTAAGTGTAAGTTCCACTTGTATTATAAGTAGTGCCATTCCAAACATAGCTAGAACATGAAGTAATGTTGGTGCTAGAAGTAGAAGGTTGATTGATGATTAAGTTCAAAGTAGCCGTACTGTCACAACCTACTGCATTGGTAGTATTG
>CANCVE010000129.1 GCA_947381435.1 Chitinophagaceae bacterium | reverse complement strand
GTACATTTCTTCTTCTTAGAGTAACATCTAAAGGTAATAATTCAGCATACTTTTTATGTAGATAGAGGCAATTCCTTACCATAAAATAAACACGAAGAGGATTATGAATTATTCTACCTGATTTTGATATTAATCCAAAATACCCTGTTTGGATCTTCGATCCTAATTGATGATTCAAAAACAAATTATTACACTTAACTATATTTAGTTTAGCTACAAGATTCTTGAATACATACTCTGTATCAACTTCATCAATAAATAACTTCTCTTCAAAACCACCAAGTTGTTTCCAATATTCAATTTTTATGATACTTCCTGATGTAATTGCAGATCGAACTAATTCAAAAGAGACATTATTCTTTAAAATTGTAATCTTTGAATGTTCGAGTGTAAATATTGACAAATTGGGGTAAATGTTACACGCTTCTTCTAACTTTATAATATACTTTGCAAAAGTATCAGATTCAAAATAAGAATCTTGATCCATTGTTAATAACCATTCGACTTTTTTCTCAATGGCGATTTCTGTAGCCTTGTTTAAACATTTGGCAATACCAAAGTTTGACGAATTGTCAATGAATATTATTTTATCTGAAATAGATTTTATATCCTCTTGAAGTTTATGGTTTTTGTTATTTGAGTTGTCAAGCACTATAAGGAATTCTAGTTTACTTATATAGGACAAGATATTCCTAATTATGTCATTCTCAGGTTGATAAAGTATTAATGCTCCCCCTACATTATTCATAAGCTTGATTTAAAGCTTGTTACAGAACTTTTACCTCTCATTATCATAAGTGATTAAGATCTAACTGAAACAAAACTTAGTACTTTATACCTTTTATTTTATTAAATTTTTCAATATTGCCCCAAAAATGCATCGGTTCATAATCCGGGTAAGGATAAAAACCTAAGTTCAGTTTTATGTTTGCATTGCGCTCTGCTAAGTATTCTTCTACTAAATCCTTCACCGTTTTAGGGATGCCGCTACCACAGTTTATGATGCCTTCTATTTGTTTTTGCAGTGCAATCGTTTTTATATTACTAGCTATTTCATCCACTGGCAAAAAATCTCTTATCTGTTCCCCACCACTCATATTAAAAACCTCATCCCCCCTATTAATTGCAACGTCAAGTTGCGAAAATAGGGATTTAGGGTTTTGCCCCACACCATACATATAAAATAAGCGAGGCCATTTTAAGGAGAAAGGGTAAAACTTCTTCAATTCCACCAATTGTTTCCTCAGTGTCTCCTTTGCCAATCCATAAGGATTATCTGGTAGGGCAGGCATTGTTTCTAGTAGTTCTCCATCTTGCATTCCATATTCAAAACAAGTACCTACTACAGTAATATCTGTTGCGCCATTGATTACCAAATTCTTTAAAAAGCTGTAATGCCTTGGCAAGTTCTCTTCAAAATGAAACAAGGATTTATAGTTTGGCAATCCTTCCCAAGCTAGATGAATAATTATATCTGGACTATTAAAGTACTCATAGTAGTTAACAGATTCATCTTGCGATTTTAAATCTAAAGGAATATAAGTTACTTCTTTGAACCAATCTTTTTGCGTTGCTTTTTCCAATGAAGAAGATGTCGCTGTTACGGCAAACCCTTGGCTTATGAGTGTTTTCACCACATAATCGCCTATAAAACCAGTAGCACCTGTAACTAACACTCTTTTCATTGTAATTTTTTTGATTACCGCTTTCCGTTAACCGTTAACCGAAGTGCATTCTGCCGATAACGGTAATCGGTTAACGGTAATACGTCACAACACCTCCACCACAGGTATTGGTATCACAAACCTTCCACCCCACTCCCCAATATATTCTAACTGTTTGGTAATCTCATCCTTTAAATTCCAGGGAAGTATAATAACAAAATCAGGTTTCTCAGCTTTTAAATAAGCCTCATTCATTACCGGAATATGGCTTGCAGGTAAAAATTTATTTTGTTTGTGTGGATTAGCGTCTACTACAAAATCTATCAAGTCCGATTTTATTCCACAATAGTTCAATAGTGTGTTTCCTTTTGCAGCAGCACCATAAGCAGCCACTCTTTTCCCGGCTCTTTTCTGTTCAATCAAAAAACTTATTAAGTCCATCTTTACTTTCAATGCCCTTTGCTGAAAGTTATGATAGTATGCCATTGTATTCATGCCTTTGGCAGCTTCTTTTTCTAGCAACAAAGCAACATTTTCGCCAATTGGCTTACTAGTATCTTCCTTGTGTTTAGCATAAATCCTAAGCGATCCACCGTGTGTAGGCAATTCTTCTACATCAAACATTTCCAAGCCTTGCGATTCGAATATTTGTTGTACAGAATAGAAAGATAGATAAGAAAAATGCTCATGATAGATGGTATCGAACTGGTTTTTATCAACCAATTGCATTAAATGCGGAAACTCCATCGTCACCACACCTTCTTCGCTTAGCAATACTTTCATTCCACCCACAAAATCCAATATATCTGGCACGTGAGCCAATACATTATTACCCAATAAAAGGTCTGCTTTCTTCCCTTCGGCAACTAATTGTTTAGCTAATCTTACCCCAAAGAAATCGACAACAGAATCTATTCCTTTTTCTTTAGCGGCTGCTGCTGTATTGGCTGTTGGTTCTATTCCCAAAACAGGAACGCCCCTTTCTTTAAAATATTGCAACAGGTATCCATCATTTGATGCTACTTCCATCACTTGCGAATGGGCATTATACCCAAACCTATCAATCATTTTTTCTACATATTTCTTGGCATGTGCCAACCAACTTGTAGAATAAGAAGAGAAATAAACGTAGTTGCTGTCAAATATGGCATCCGATTTTTTGTATTCATCCACCTGAACCAAGAAACAACTTGGACATGTATATACTTTTAACGGAAAAAAGGTTTCGGGTTCATTCAATTGCTCTTTGGTGATGAAAGAGTTGGACGCCGGTGAATTGAACAAATCAATAAACACATCGGTAAGCTCCGTTTTACAAAATCTACATTGCATTTTATATTCCTTTAAAAGTTTCAAGATTAATAAGTGGGTGATTTTTATCCCTTTCTGACATTTCTGTTACGGTAGAAGGCCATTCTATTCCGATGGCAGGGTCATTATACAGCAATCCACCCTCTGCCTTAGGTGCGTACAATTGTGAGTGATGATATATTAGTTCTGCATTGTCCGACAAAGCCTGAAAACCATGTGCAAACCCTTGTGGAATGTAAATCATTCGCCTATCTGCCGATGACAACTCAACGCCGGTATATTGCAGAAAGGTGAGTGAATCTTTTCTTATATCTACAATAATATCGTACACCATCCCACTAATGCATCGAATCATTTTTACTTCACTGTAAGGTGGAAACTGAAAGTGCATTCCCCTTATAGTACCCTTATGCTTAGTAAATGAATGGTTCATTTGCACCCATTCCTGTTCTATGTTTAGTTTGCTAAACTCTTCCTTACAATAGGTACGCGCAAACCACCCCCTATCGTCCGAAAAAACGTTTAAATCAATCGTAAAAGCCCCCCTAAGTGGTAGTTCGGTAAATGTCATAACGATTGATAGGTTTTAATTTGATCTAAACTAAACGCCAACTGTTCTGCAACTGTCTTTTTGTACCATTCTATTGTCCAACTGATGGCTTCCAAAGCATTTAGCTTGGGTATCCATCCTAATCCTTCTTTTGCCTTTGCAATATCCAGTTTCAATAAGTTTGCCTCATGTACGGCATTTGCCGATGAAGTGTCTTGCCATTCTCCATTGCCCCAAACCTTAATGGCTATTTCTACCAATTCCTTCACCGTTAAATGATCGGCTGGCAACGGACCAAAATTGTAGGCAGAAGCATATTTTTCTGGGTGTTTACTCAGCAATGCCCCCACCAAAAGATAACCTCCCAATGGTTCTAGCACATGTTGCCAAGGCCTTACAGCACTAGGATTACGAACGCCAATGGTTTCTTTATTAATCAAGGCACGGGCAATATCTGGCACTATCCTATCCACACTCCAATCTCCCCCACCTATCACATTGCCGGCACGCACACTGGCAATTGCCTTTTTATGTTCCGAATATTTATTAGCATTAAAGAAAGAACGCCTAAAACTACTCACCACAATCTCTGTACAAGCCTTACTTGCACTATAAGGATCGTAGCCGCCTAGCTGATCATTTTCATTATACAATACATCTATCTCCTTATTCTCATAAACCTTATCGGTAGTAATTACTATAATGGTACAGGCTTTTGCTAGTTTAGCAGCAGCTTCAAGCACACTAGCTGTACCTGTTACATTAACATCAAAAGTTTCTGTTGGTAATTCGTAAGACCTCCTCACCAAGGGCTGCGCAGCCAAATGAAAGATATAATCTGGCTGAAAAGAAAGTATTTCCTTGGTTACCCGGTCTGTATCTCTGATGTCGGCAATAACACTTTCTACCATTCCCTCATTTTCTATCAACCCAAACAAGCCATTATCATATTCGGGGGCCAATGCATATCCTTTCACGGTTGCGCCCAAAGTATATAACCATGCCGCCAACCAAGAACCTTTAAACCCAGTATGCCCGGTAATAAAAACTTTTTTCCCTTGATAGGTGTCTTTCAAAAACTTTTCTGTTACCACTTTTTCCATAGCGCTTTATTTTGCTGCCAAAGCCCTTCCAATTCCAACTTATCCCTCAATGCATCCATGCATTTCCAAAAACCAAAGTGTTTATAGGCTACCAATTCATTGGCAGTAGTCATTTGTTCCAGTGGCCCATCTTCCCACATCATTTCTTCCATATTTCCATCCAGATATTTAAATACTTCAGGATTCAATACAAAAAAGCCAGCATTAATCCATTTGCTTTCATCCTTTGCTTTCTCTCTAAAAGCAGCAACTTTACCACTTTCTTCTAATTCCATTCCGCCAAACCTTGCTTCTAGGCTTACAGCCGTTACTGTAGCTAGTTTACCATGTGCCTTATGAAATTCTAATAGTTTGCTTATATCAATATCGGCCACACCATCACCATAGGTAAGAAAAAAGGGTTCATTTCCAATGTATTTCTGTACTTTTTTCAGTCTTCCAGCCGTTTTAGTAGTGGCGCCAGTTTCTACCAATGTAACTTTAAAATTTTCGGAATGATTACCATGAACTTCCATAGAATTTTTGGCAACATCTATAGTAATATCAGAATTATGCAGAAAATAATTCATGAAATATTCCTTTATCAAGTATCCTTTATAGCCTAGGCAGATAATAAATTCATCGAATCCATAGTGCGAATATATTTTCATGATATGCCAAATCATCGGCTTCCCCCCTACTTCAACCATTGGTTTTGGCCTAATATCAGTTTCTTCGGCAAGCCTCGTTCCCAATCCTCCTGCAAAAATCACAACTTTCATATTCAGTAAATTATCGGTGCAAATCTAATATGAATTAACCATCACATATTATAATGCAGTAACCCGTATTTTTTTTATGTTTGTTAAATAATTCCATACTAGTGATTTCCCCTCATAACTATTACAATTATATTTCTGTCATTCCTACGCATGATAAATTATATTATCTGCAAGGGCAAAACTCAATACTCACCAAAGATTAGAAATTGTGTATTAGATTTTCATATCGCCTATTAAATTTGAAAACTAACAAAATCTTGATATGGAATTATTGCTTTATCAAAACTAAAGTATTGTGCAGCCTTTATGCAATTTTCTACATAATATTCATAGTTGTCTCGTATCATCTGTATTGCTGCACTTATTGCTTCTTCATTTGGTTCAGCCAATAAAATTCCACAATCAAACTCGGCAACAAACTTAAACCCTACTATTTTATTACATACTACTGGCACACCCGCAGCAAGGTACTTAAACAATTTGCCAGAAGGGGCAGTGGCATAATTAAAATAATTTCTCTTTACACCTTCATCTTCAAAATTGTAGAAGCATAACCCTATTTCGTAGTCGGTAAGAAAATTAACCACATCATCGTTTTCTAGATATTTTAAAGAGAGAATTAGCCTATTTTCGGTTAATAATTCTTGATATTTCTCGTTAATTCTTTTCTTATCCAATTCCATTATAGCTCCTTGAACAGTCAGTGTTTCTTCCTTGTTTTTCAGTAAGAAGTTTAGAAAGTGATAAAAACAAAATGCCTCATTGGCCGTACCGGTATATATCAGCCCCTTTCTATTTTGTTTTAGTTCAATCTCCTTAAAGTTTGGGGCATTCTGAATATAGAAAACAGTAAATTCATTATCTTTAAAAAGGTAATTGTACCGATCTATACTTTGTATTATAACGCAATTAATTATTGTTTTATTAATAATGCGCCATAAATGTTCGTCTTTACAAAGTTCTAGAGAGACAAAATCTACTTTCAGTTTTAGTAATGAACAAAAAAATAGGTTGCGGATATCCACACACAATATTCGATCGAAGTTGTTTTTCCTTACGAACCTCTTAATGTATACATATCTAAAAAAATAGTCTTTATAATCAAAGCCATTTTGCTTGAAAAGTTTAGCATTCTCATTAAAGAGGAGTAGAAACTTAAAAAAAAGCAGATAAATATATCTTGATTTTACACCATAATAGCGATGATAAAAAACATTCCGATTATTTAATTCTTGTCCATTAAAATTATTTGGATCTTGGGCAATGATAGTAACATTATGTTGTTTAGTGAGTTCATCATACAACTGTATTGTTGTAGGAGAGAATGCCAAATGTGGGCCATCAAAAAGTATAAGTATTTTCTTATTGCCCATTTAGCATCATTTTTGCCAATTGATTAAAACTTGTTTGTGGTTGCCAACCTAAATCCATCATTACAGCAGGATTACTGACTAATACTTGATACTCAGGAATAAAACCGTTTTCTATTGTTACAAAATCTTCCCAGTTAAGTCCAACTTCGCTAAAACAATAAGCTACCCATTCCTTTATGCTGTAAGCTTTTCCTGTTCCTATTATAGCCTCATGAATATTATCCTGATTCACCAATGTCCATATTGCTTCTACAACATCGCCAGCGTAGCTAAATTCTTTTCTGACATCTATATTACCCAATGTCAATTTTTCATTACTTCCATTAGCAATCCTTTTTGCTGCAGCCGCAATCTTTTGGTTTACGTGTTGTTCTGAACGCAAAGGACTATCATGATTGAAGAAATAGCCTACATATACCTGTAAGCCAAACTTATCTCTATAATACCGACCTGCATAAACAGATTGTATCCTTGCAACCGAATAAGGGCTACTAGCATAAAAAGGTGTGTGTTCACTGATAGGCAAACCCTCATTTTTAAACTGCATGGCACTACCAGATAAAAAAACCTTGGTATCAGTAGAGTGCAACTTTACTGCCTCCAGAACATTTAAGGTTCCTGTACTAATAGATTCATGATTTTCAAACATGGCACTGTGCCTCGTTGTAGAGTTAGCAGCAAAATGAAAGATAAATGCAGGTTTATATTGCTGTATATAGGTTTCTACCATAGCATAGTCGCCAATATTTTCTTGTCTACCCAATTTTATTACCCTAATCCCATGCTTTTCCAACAATTTACTAAGGTAAAACCCATCCTGCCCATTTCCACCCCAAATGATGGCAGTTTGATTATCCAATGTTAAACAATTTCTTTTTACAAAAAATAGTATTCACATGAGTATCGGCATAGGTAAAATAACCTTTAGAATGCATAAAGTCCGATATATCTTGTACTTTTTCTTCAGTATTGGTTATACTAAAAGTTATAGTTTCTACACAAATAACATCGGGAGCAAGGTTTTCAAAATCAAGTGTTTTTAGTATTTCCAAATCCAACCCCTCCACGTCGAGAGATAAATAATTAGGTGGAGTATCAAAATGTTGTTTGATGATGTCATTTATTGGCTTCAAAGCAACTAATACCTTTTTAGGGATAAGACCAGATTCCTTTTGCCTTATTTCTGCCTCTTCTTCAGAAAATGTACTCCACGCATTTAATACACCAGGGAATAGGTAGAAAGTGGCATTTGGAGTATCATTCAATCCTATTCCTATGTTTAATACAGTGTCATTGGGTCTTTTTTCTTTAATAAGCTTACACATTTCAGCGTCAGGTTCAACACAAACCCCCTTACATCCTTTATTGTAAAAAAAATAAGTATTGTTGCAGGATATTGGCTGATTTGTACCTATTTCAAGGTATGATGGTTGGCTAATATTTAAACTATTAAATAGATAATTGACTATCATGTCTTCACCTACTTGTGCATAACTTACGTGAGCTTGCAACCGAATCACTTGTATTCCTCTTTTACACTTACCCAAAAACCTTTTTAAATTCATATAAATCTTTTAATCCTAAACGTTCAACTGTCTAGGCTTTATTTAACGATTATCCGCTATTTGTTTTTTCGCTTCAACCTTCTTCATAATCTCCCCGTCATTGCGAATTGCACATCAGGCAAACCTGAAATAAATCGGGATGACGTGACTTTAATTTCAGTTACTCCAAACCCTGTGAGCGTCATGTCGACGATAGGAGACATCTAACCGAAAATAGCCCACGTCATTGTAACGATAGGAGATATCTAACCGAAAATAGTCCCCGTCATTGCGAGGCACGAAGCAACCTTTTGGATTAACGCACGTAAAAATTATTTGAAAGGGTTGCTTCGTGCCTCGCAATGACGTTCACAGATTCAAAACACATTTATTGCCGAATAGCTAAAAGTAATTGTTTATTTTTTATAAATATCAATGGTAGGAATCGGAAATATGAAGCCCATGCCTTTATCCAACGCCTCTTTTTCTCTTTCTACAAATTCTTCCTTAAAATGCCAAGGCAACACCAAATAGTAATCTGGGTTCATAGCCCTACTTTCAGCCTCGCTGATGATAGGAATATTGGTTCCTAATGTAAATGCACCATATTTATCAGGATTCCTTTCCGCAGCATAATCTACTAGCATATTGTTGATATTGCACCACTGCAATATGGTATTCCCTTTTGTCGAAGCACCATAAATGTGCACCTTTTTGCCTTCATTTTTTAGTTTCACCAACAAATCGTACAGTTCTTTCTTTACTTTTTCTATACGGTATTGAAAAGCAACATAAGGCTTATCAGTATCCAATTCCAAATCAAATTCCTTTTGCCTTACCTCATTAAGCAATTTATGGTTATCTGGAATAAAATAACGGCTACTTTCTTTGTGGGTGGCATAGCAACGGATGCTACCACCATTAATATCGTTGAATGAAATTTTAAAAATCTTCATACCAGCCATACCCACAATCTTTTCCAACACAGCCAAGCTGTAAAACTCTAGGTGTTCATGGCAGATGGTATCATAACTATCCAATTCCAGCATATGTGGCATATAACTCATCTCAAACACCCAAATTCCTTCAGGAGTAAGTAATTCTTTTACACTCTTAACAAAATCAACAGGATTTTCCAAATCATAAAACATAGCAATAGAAGTTATAACATCCATTTTTCTATCGCCAATAGCCTTGGATAGTTCTACCGAAGGAAAAATATCCTGTACTACAGTAGCACCCTTCACTTCTTGTGCCACATCACTAGGATCGCAGCCAAAACGCTCAAACCCTTCAGGATAATAGCCAAGCATGGTCCCATCATTACAACCTACATCTAGCACATTTCCTCTGTCCTTTTGCAACAATTCCATCACGCTATCCACAATGCCTTCTAAGTGATTGCGCATCGTGGTATTTGTACCACTGCGATACCAATAAGCAGCATATAATATTTCTGGAGGCACACTGTGCTCCATTTGCAACAGTCCACAAGCATTTTCATCTATCTGGGGATTGCATCTTACAAGCGAGCAATTAATTTTTCTAGTAGATGGCATTTCTTTACCAGGCTTTACAAACGAACCCTGTAGATATTGAGGCCCCAAATCAATCACGGGAGTTAGTGAACTTGATCCACAAACCCGGCAAGTTGTTCTTTTACGAATATGCATATTCTGTTTTTTCTATTAACCTTATGAAGTGTTTATTTTAATCATTATGGAAGCAACCTTCCAAAGCCGTGCAAATTAATTGTATTATTGTGATAAAGAATAGTGTTAGTAATAAATATTGTAGTTTTATTTGCTTTATTAAGGTGTATTTCCAAGATTCTAACTTTTCTATTTATAGAATGCTGTACTTTAAATCAAATAACTAGTATCGATAATATGAAAACCAGTATTAAAAATAATATTTAGTTGCCCTAAACACAGCTTAACTCCCCTTTAATTGTAGGAGCTATATTAAAGCAGGGCGCATAAAAGTTTTTCGCTTTATAAATTATGTTGCGAATGTAGAGACGCATAACAATGCGTCTTAAAAGCGAAAATCTTTTATGCACCCTTGAAGCAAGTAATCGTATTATTTTCCCAAAAAATCACTATTTTTGAAGAATATATCAAAATTTATTTACTAATTAAGTTCAGAAAAAAATGAAAAAAATCTTAATGGCTTCCATGGTATTATCCATTCTTGCAGCAGCAATTTTTATGGTACAAATTAGCAGTTGTACAAAAACAACAGCGCAAACAAAGACTATTTACGATACTGTAAAAGTGATTGTCAGAGATACATTCTGCCCCAACACCTACCCAATTACTGGACTATGGGTAGGAAATTATTCAGTCGATTCAAAATTTAATATACCTGGATCATTCGATTATAGCTTTACCATCTATCCTGATGGCACCTTTCTCACTCGTAGCAAACAAGCATCTAACGTTTATTATGGTAGTGGTACATGGAAATTATCAAACAACAATATATTTACAGCTACTTCAGTTTCTTTTCCTTCCAACAGCGATCCTGTTCCAGTTACGCAGGTATTTAAAGCTACCTTCTCGAATATTGGAATATTATTAGGTTCAAACAGAGATAGTATTAACACGAACGGAACTCATTTAAGCTACACGTATAATTTAAAGAGAATAAATTATTAATTAGAGGCTTTTAATGCCTAAAATAATCAAACAACCTTATTTACAAACTAAATAAAGTCACTTTTTACTTGCATCAAAGTCATTTTTTACTTGCATTTAATGACTTTTTACTTGCATTAATGTCATTTTTTACTTGCATTAAGTCACTTTTCACTTGCATTAACTCACTTTTTACTTGCATTAACTCATTTTTTACATGCATTAAATGGCTTTTTACTTGCATTAAGTCACTTTTTACTTGCATTTAACGGCTATTTACATTCTCTAACCCTCATTCAAGAGAGTATAAAGTAGTTTGTGTAAACTGGTAGTAATTAATTTTAGGGTTTCATCGCTGAGTGGAGCGTAGCGGAACGAGGCGATGAAACCCTAAAACAACTTTTTATTAACCTTTTATACAAGACTCAAATGGCAAAAAAAGACAAC
>CANCVE010000128.1:0-11589 GCA_947381435.1 Chitinophagaceae bacterium | reverse complement strand
TAATTTGGTCAAGCGCATCTTCTTGGGTTAAATCTGGTAAAAAGTCGGTGGGCTGCCAACAATCATCTGGATCTACAAGCGTGGTGTCGATGGTTTCAGAAACAAATCCTTCAATCATGCCAATCACTTCCATATTCTTGGCTAACTCGTTGCTTTCTTCTTTTTGCATTATGTGTGTTGTTGTAAAAAATATTAAAAAATGTAAATATAGCTTATGCTCATCAGACGCAATCCTTATTTATTTTTCGATAAGCGTTATTTAATATAGATTCTTTTCTTGCTATTTAGATATTTTTTGTAAATAACATCACTCATAGTTGTGTTGTAAACTTTGCTTTCTACCCAAGAAATGATGTCTAAATAGGCAAAAGCTCTTGTTTCAAATCTACTTTTCTCATATTTCTTAATTATGTCTAAAAATAGTATAAACTCGTCATGCATTTTTCTTGGTGAAATATTAAATGACTTTCTCAAAAATTTAAACATCTCTTCCTCAATAACTGTTAGATTTTGCATTTTAGCCATAAACCTATAAACCGATTTAATCAAATATTCAATAAGCTCCGTGTTACCTAGTTCATAATGTGCCATTAAGTGCATCAATCTAGCGTAACACTGCAAATCGTTTCTCAACCCTAATTGGTCGTTAATTATCTTCTGTAAATAATCTATACAGGTAGCATAATCACCGTAGCCAAAGTAAAGGGTAGCAAATTTATAGTTAAAAACTAAAATACGGTGCTTATCTACAAATAATGCATATTCTTCTAGCTGTGCTTCAATAGTTTTAATCAACAATAGACCTTCGCTAAATGTTCCAAGCATCAGGTGTTGATTAATTTTTGCACTATTAATATATATAAACGTATGTACTCTAAAATTATCATGCTGGTTGGCAAGGGCTGTTGAAGAAAACGCTTCAAATTCCTTTAATGTGATCTCAAATTTTTCAAAGTTTCGCAAATCAAAATGGGCATTAAGTAGGTTATGAAGCCCCTTTATATAGTGCCCAATTTCTACTTGCTTCATTATTTCTTGTTCATTAAATAAATCTATCCATTTTTGGCTATATCGGTAATACATTAAGAAGTCTTGCCTAATAAACGCAAACCAAACATAGCTTTGATACATGTACAGCTTTTCATAAAAGCCAGCTTCCGTATAATTTATAACAGGGAGATTCTCTTTAAAATATTGTTTTACGTGCACTTCATCGTCCTCGTTTCTCGCATGTCCATTTTTTACATACCAACCATAAAGTAATAAAGCAAGGTTCGATAATTTGGTAACCCTGGCTATATGTTCACCAACTATTGTTGCCTCATTGGCTAAGTTGGTTGTTTTTTCGAGCGTACTTCTGGTAATATGTAAAGTCTCTATTTTCTTTTCCAAGGAAATAACCTGAATCAAAAAGTTGAACTTATAATTAGCCCAGCCTATTTCTTTTACGCGTTCTAATATTCTTAAACTCTGATGTTTTAAGCCTTTGTTATACAATATTCTGGCATAATCCAATTGCTCATTTAATTGTAAATCTAGATTATCAGAGTTCTTTAATAATCGTAAACTAGATAATATCTGTTTATATAAGTGAGTTTTAAGGTTTGCAAGCTGGGGCTTTTCTATTGTAGAAAGTCTTTTCAGTAAAAGCTTCTCATTGTAGTCGCTTAGCTTATCCAATGCATCGAATAATTGAACAATTTTTAAATCTTCTTTTGCCGAACTACGGTTGATATACAACTTAAAATGCCGCTTCTCCGATTTTTCAAGGGAGTGTATAAGTTGATGTAAAATATCTGAACTTCGATTGGGCATCATTTTATATATTTCTTGAAACCTAATGCCATAAAGGGTTTTAATTAGTTCTTGCTCCTTTCGACATCAATAAACGCAATATAAGTTGATTTATTCATGTATCCAAGCCCCATTACTTTTGTTTTATCAACTTTGAAAAGGATGTACAAATCTTCACTTTTCTAACTAGTTAAGGGGCTAAATACTTAGCAACACAAATTATATTTAGAACTATTTTTCATATGGCAAGCAATCGTTAGAGGTCGTCCTGTTTCTACAGGGATACCCTTTTTTTTGTACCTAATACATTAATTGAATAATAGTATAAGCCAAATTTCTCCCCATTAATGCTCACTTGAGTTATAATAGTTTTTTTGCCTCTATACTAATAACTTCACTTACAACTTCATGTAGTGTACCCCTTTTATCATCTGCTAAAAACTCCAATAATGCCTTGCTGAAGCCATAGCCTGAAGCATCGGCAGGAATAACAGCTCCAATTTGATTGAGTAATAAGAGGTTCTGCTCCTTTAAGTTTTTAACTGCATTCCAAGCTTCTGCACTTACATATATCTGTTGCGAAATATTGTAACTAAACTCTTCATTAATGTTTTGTACAACGGCGCGTTGCATATCTCTTGCAGTAAACTCGGGGTTACTTACTCTACTGATTACATTTGCTAATGAAATTCGTTCAGTTAGTAAAGTAAGTCTTTCATAAGCCTGTAATTGCATCATTTTAGATCCTTCAACTTTTTTCCCTTCTTCTATTACCGACTTTCTTTGTAGATAAATTAGCCAAGATATAATACCTACAAAACAAACCGCAACAAAGCAAAGCACTAAGATTAAACTCGAATCCATACATCATTTTTAGAAGAGTCGCAAAAATAGTGGAATAGAAACTCATCTCCCTATCATTTGTTGCCTATTTTCCCACTATTTTAACCTATTAAACCAAATTGTTCAGGCATTCAACAAGTTATATCAGAATGTTCTTAGTTAGTCTCAATCAATTTTAAACATACAGCACTCGAAATAGGAATTGTATTATAGGTTTGGGTTAATATTCCTGTATTAAGATCCCGTTTGAAAATCGTTATAAAATCTGACTTCTGATGCCCAATTAATAGTGTATTTCCAGATGCTGTAATGGCAAAATTGCGAGGCATTATTCCGCCTGTCGGTTGAACTTTTAACAATTGTAGCTTTCCAGTTGCACCATTTACTTCATAAGTCGCAATCGTATTATAGCTGCCTCTGTTGGTAGCATACAAAAACTTTCCATCTGGGGATAAATGAATGTCTGCACTTCCTTTGTCGGCATTATTGGTACTGTCGGTACTAATTGTTTGTAATAATCGTAAACTTTTATCGCTGTAAGCAAATACATCAACAGTGCCTGCCAGTTCATTTATTGCATACATATACTTTTTATCAGGCGAAAAAGCAAGATGCCTAGGGCCATTTCCGGCAGTACTCAGTGTAACAGAATCACTGCTTTGAGAGAGTGGGAGAGTAGTGGCTTTTGCATTAAATGTATATCGGTTTATTTTATCAGTACCTAAATCGTTGGTAAATAAATATTTCTGATCTGGAGAAAATACAACGGTATGCACATGCGGTTCTTGTTGTCTAGACTTATTAATACTACCCCCGCTATGTTTAATTAATTGGGTAACTGTGTCAATACTGCCATCCGTTTTTACAGGAAATGCAGACAAACTTCCTCCCTTATAATTAGCCGTAAACACCCATTTTTGCTTGCTATCAACAGTAATATAGCACGGACCATTACTCTTTGTAGGTTGTTTATTGATAAAATTTAACACTCCAGACTTTTTATTAAACGAAAAAGCCGATACCGCACTAGCATTATCTGCCCCTCCTTCTTTTACCGCATACACAAACCGATGATTGTTACTGATAGCCAAATATGATGGATTATCTGTCTTTGCCTTACTTACAAAAGTGGCAGCGCCAGTAGCTTCATCAAATTTATACACATAAATTCCTTCGCTTTTGGAAGAAGTATAGGTGCCAACAAGTAGGAAATACTGTTTGGATTGACCAAAAATGCAACTAATAAATAAAAAACTGACAACCACTGAAAGCAAGCGCATAATAAAATGTTTGATGAAAAATTAATATTTAATGGGTTGATAAATGGTAAAATTGCCTTGGGTAATATCAGTTAAATTGAAATCTGAAAGACCCACTTTTCTGCCCCAATCACCTGTATTTTGATGTGCTAGCACAAAGCTATTTTTGTCTTTCACTTCGTAAATGATGGCAGTATGGTGTTCTAGATGCGCAGTTATTGTTAAGTTTCCTTTTACAACTTTTGCAACAACACCTTCAAACTGAATGATGTCTCCGGGGTAAATACAATCACTTTTTACAGCTATCTTTTTTCCAAACACATACATTTTATCCCAATTTGCACCAAGCTGATTGAGGGGTTCTGCGGCCAAATCCCAACATTCACCACTTGATACTTTCTTATTAATATGTTCTTTAACATATTGTAAGATTCCTTTATTCAAATCTGGTAAATCTCCACATTCATAAGTTTTTGAGTTTGTAATAGCGGATGATTTACAATTATAAAAGGAGGATAAAACCACGATGGCTAAAAGAGAATAAGTAACCCGCAACTTCATTTAAAATATTTTAGTGAAAATAGGAAGATTGTGGATTTAATTGTTCGGTTAAGTTGAATCTAATTGTTAAAAATTCTATAGTGAACTCTAAATGACTTGTTCAGTTAAATTCAAGAAAAATGCAAACTGGATTGCAAATGGTTTAATTTTTATTTATCTATTACAAGGATTTGTAATAAAAGATTAAAATAAAATTAAATGGTATTAATACCATTTAATTTTATTTTAATCATATTGTATATTGGAATTGATTTACAATAATTTTCAAAACAAATCAACTCCATTACTTTGATGTTTCTATTTATGCACCTCATTGGTAAAATGAAATTGAATATCAGGATTATTACTAATCTCAGTATTTAAAAACCATTCGCTTTGAGCTAAATAAACAGGGTTGCCATCCTTATCGGCAGCACTATTTTGTTGCTTGAATCGAAGGAAGTCTTCCAGTTTTTTGCTGTCTTTACTAGTCAACCAGCAAGCCTTAAAGAAAGGCATAGTACGGAATTCGCAGGCAGCACCATATTCCTGTAACAAACGGTATTGGATAACCTCAAACTGAAGGTCTCCCACACAACCGATAATCTTTTTGTTACCCCCAAACTGTGTAAACAACTGTGCAACGCCTTCATCTGTGAGCTGACTTACCCCTTTTTCCAGTTGCTTGGTTTTCATTGGATCCTTATTTACCAATTCCTTAAATATTTCTGGAGAAAAGGTAGGGATACCAGTAAAGAAGAAGTTTTCTCCTTCGGTTAATGTATCTCCAATTTTAAAGTTGCCAGTATCAAACAGACCAACCACATCTCCCGGATAGGCATCATCAATTACATCCTTACTACGTGCCAAGAAAGAATAGGGGTTGCTAAAACGTATGTCTTTATCCAAACGAACATGGTGAAAATATTTATTTCTTTCAAACCTTCCGCTGCAAACGCGAAGGAAAGCAATTCTATCCCTATGCTTTGGATCGAGGTTAGCATGTATCTTAAAGATGAATCCACTGAATTTATCTTCTCGTACTTCTAATAAACGAACAGATGTTTCTCTACTACGAGGCACAGGCGCAATAGTGATAAATGTGTCCAACATCTCTTGAACACCGAAGTTATTTACGGCACTTCCAAAGAAAACTGGTGCCACTTTACCACTCAGGTAATCTTCTTTATTCAATTCACCATAAACACCATCTATAAGTTCTACATCCTCTCTTAATTGGTTGGCATCTCTATCGCCAATCTTCGCTTGAAGAATAGGTTCGCTCAAATCGGAGATAGCGAAAGTGGTTTCATCTTCTTCTCCTTTTGTACTTGCGGCAAATAAGCGAAGACTTTTGTTGGATAAATTATAAACACCCTTAAAATCTTTCCCACTATTAATGGGCCATGTCATTGGATGGAGGTTAAGTTTTAGTTCATTCTCTATTTCTTCCATTAGGTAAAAAGGATTCTTACCATCCCTATCCATCTTGTTTACAAAAACAATAACAGGGGTGTCGCGCATACGGCACACTTCCATTAGCCTACGGGTCTGGTCTTCCACCCCATTTACACTATCAATTACCAAGATAACTGAATCCACTGCTGTCAGGGTTCTGTAAGTATCTTCTGCAAAGTCCTTGTGACCAGGTGTATCCAATAGGTTAATCAAGAAACCTTCATATTCAAAAGTCATCACACTTGTAGCCACACTGATACCACGCTGACGTTCAATTTCCATGAAATCGCTGGTGGCATGTTTCTTAATCTTATTACTTTTAACCGCACCTGCCGTTTGTATAGCACCTCCAAACAACAACAACTTTTCAGTAAGTGTCGTCTTTCCCGCATCGGGGTGAGATATGATTGCAAACGTTTTACGGCGGTTTATTTCCTTTTCAAATTTCATGTTACTAATTGATAATTTTAAATTGATAATTGTTAATGAACGACTATAAAATGAAAAACATAGCACAAGGTGTTACCACTTGTACTATGTCTTAAATTATCAATTATCCATTATTAATTATCAATTACACTTTGTGCCTCTTGCTCCAAGATTGGCGCAAATCTAAGGTAGCTGGGTATTCTTTGTTCACTTCTAATGGTGGAGGATCAAATAAAAACGGAATTCTGTTCTCTTTTATGTAATGCTGCACAGTTGCCAATGCCTCTTTATTAGGCAAACTTCTCGGCTGTAAAACAATCTCGGAAATGTGTTCCTGCAAAGCTTCTGGGGTGAAACCTTGGTTCCAAAAACGGTTTACTCTCCTCGATTCTGCTTCATAACTATTTACAGGGAAGGTATCATAACTTCTTCCTCCCGGATGAGAAACATAATAAGTACATCCGCCAATGCTTCTTCCATTCCACACATCCACAATGTCAAAAGTAAGCGGTGTATCCACCCCAATTGTAGGATGTAATGCGCTTGGTGGCTGCCATGCACGGTAACGAACGCCACAAACATATTCTCCCTTTACATCGGTAGCCCTTAGTGGCACCCTTGCACCATTACATAAAAGAATATATCGAGCATCGTTCATGCCAGTAAGTTTTACCTGAACTCTTTCTAACGAAGAATCCACAAAACGAGCCGTTCCACTGCTACTCATTTCTTCGCCCAATACATTCCAAGGCTCAATACCCATCCTTATTTCTAAATCTATTCCTTGTACTTTAATAGACCCATAATGAGGAAAACGGAACTCAAAGAAAGGCTCAAACCAACTAATGTCAAAAGGATAATCTGCACCATTCAAGTCTTTTACCACCTGCTTTAAGTCTTCTCGAACATAGTGTGGCAACATAAACTTATCGTGTAGTTCTGTACCCCATCTCACCAAGTCGTGCTTGTAAGGATTGTTCCAAAACATCGCTATCAATCCACGGATTAATATCATCTGCACCAAACTCATTTGTTTATGAGGAGGCATATCGAATGCTCTAAGCTCCAAGATTCCCAACCTTCCTGAAGAGGAATCGGGCGAGAACAATTTATCTATACAGAACTCTGCCCTGTGTGTATTACCTGTTAAATCAGTTAATAAATGCCTGAATAATCTATCTACCAACCAGAAAGGAATAAATCCTCCTTCTGTAACTTGGCTGAAGGCAATCTCCATTTCATAGAGTTTCTCATTCAAGCCTTCATCAAAGCGAGGAGCCTGACTTGTTGGCCCAATAAAAGAACCTGAAAATAGATAAGATAATCCTGGGTGGTGCTGCCAATAAGTTATAAGGCTGCGCAATACATCTGGTCTACGAAGGATTGGGCTATCACTTGGTATCGCTCCGCCAATGGTAATGTGGTTGCCACCGCCGGTACCAGTATGCCTACCATCTATCATAAACTTCTCGGTGCCTAAACGAGACAAGAATGCTTGTTCATAAAGTGTGTTGATATTGCTCTTTAGTTCTTCCCAGTTTCTAGATGGGTGAATATTAACCTCAATCACGCCAGGATCCGGAGAAACTACCATACGTTCCATACGGTAATCTCTTGGTGGTTCATAGCCTTCTATTCTTACCGGAATCTTAAGTTTCTCAGCAGTTGCTTCTATTGACGCAATTAAATCCAGATAATGTTCTACATAATCTATCGGAGGAATAAAAATGTAAATCATTCCTTCCCTTGCTTCTATACAAAGACTTTTCTTGATGGTGTATATATCAAAAACTGGCTCGTTTCCTGCTGCTTTCTCTTCTTCTTTCTTAGGTTCAGGTTTCTTTACACCTTCCTTTTCTTTTATTCCTTTTTTAGCTTCCGCATCTTTTTTGCGTTCTTCTTCGTATTGTTTTTTTCTATCAGGAGGTGCTTCATGCACACTCACTTCCCCATACCTGCTTTCTATGCTTTCGTGATAATCTTCTAGTTCTGGAAGTTCTTCAAATAAACTTCTTTCTACTTGCTGTGGTTCTTTCTCTTTAGATACTGCTGGCAAAGAATCCAACGGCAAACGCAGACCTACAGGAGAGTTTCCGGGTATTAAATACAAATAGGGTCTATTCAATTGCCACTGACAGCTACGCCACTTCTGATTCCAGTAGTTCCATTCTAAAGGCAAAACAAAACCAGTTGGGTTTTCCAGTCCTTGATCTAGCAATGTAGCCAATGTGCGTCGCTCAATACTATCTTTTAAGTTTGCCTTTAATGGGTCAACGTTTACGGGCAACTTTCCTTCTGTCCATAAAAAATAAAAGGTATCCTCGTAGGCAGGCATCACATTATCGGTATGTACCGCCAACCGTTTAGCCAGTTCTTTCGCTACTTTTTCAGCGTCTTTATAATTAAATTTCTTCTTATGGGTTTCCAATGCCATCAGGTCTTTGTTTTTCCAAACAGGAAGACCATCCTTGCGCCAGAACAATCCATATTGCCAACGTGGTAATGGTTCGCCCGGATACCATTTACCCTGACCATAATGCAGCATTCCATCTTTTCCAAACTGATCTCTTAGTCTAAATATTAAGTCATGCGCCAATATTCTTTTATGTAAGCCATCGGCAGTGGTGTTCCATTGTGGGTCTTCCATATCATCTACCGATACAAAAGTAGGCTCGCCACCCATAGTCATGCGTACATCTCCTGCTAGTAAATCAGCATCTATCAAATAACCAGTTGCATCAATAGCAGCCCATTGTTGGTCTGTGTAAGGTTTGGTAACGCGCGGGTCTTCATGAATACGGGTGACGGTATTAGAGAAATCAAACTCTGTCTCGCATTTATCTGTTGCACCAACCACCGGTGCGGCACTAGTATAATGAGGTGTACAAGCTAATGGGATATGTCCTTCGCCAGCAAATAACCCCGAAGTAGGATCTAATCCAATCCAACCTGCACCAGGAATATATACCTCTGTCCAAGCATGTAAATCGGTAAAGTCATTTTCTGGACCAGAAGGACCGTCTAATGATTTTACATCGGCTGTTAATTGAACTAAATATCCTGAAACAAACCTAGCTGCTAGTCCTAAATGACGCAGTATCTGTACCAATAACCAAGCACTATCCCTACAAGATCCGAGCTTCTTTTCAAGCGTTTCTTCGGCTGTTTGCACACCCGCTTCCATACGGATAGAGTAGTTAATATCTAAATATACTTTTCTGTTAATGAATACCAAAAAGTCGTTGATACTCATATCAGGTGCTACTTCCAGTTTCTCTAGCCACTCCATCAATAATTCACCTTCATCCGTTATCTCGAAATAAGGTATCAATTCTTTTTGAAGATGTGCAGCATAAGTAAATGGAAACTTCTCGGCATATTCCTCTACAAAGAAATCGAAAGGATTTATCACCACCATATCGGCAATAACTTCCACTTCTACACTAAGTTCTGTTGTTTGCTCAGGGAAAACTACACGAGCCTGATAATTACCAAAAGGATCTTGTTGCCAATTGATAAAATGGTTCTTAGGCGTAATCTTAAAGGCATAAGCCTCAATGGGTGTACGGGAATGAACCGCAGGACGCAACCTGAAAATGTGCGGCGACAAAGACACAGGTCTGTCGTAACTGTAAGTAGTCTTGTGGTTGATTGCTACACGTATAGCCATAATTTATATTTGTTTAATTAGTTTGTCCGGCAGCCTTATCGTTGGGTAAAGTAAACTGTTTTTTGGCAATTATCCATAGATTGATGGAAATTCTTTTATTTCCTCCATCTTTTTAGCTTCAATGTGGCGGTGCTGTTCAAGCTGCTATTCATCTCAATCTCGGTTCGGTTGTCTCCATCTATCACCGTCATGGTAGCTGTATTTGGAGGTATGAGCCCTTCATTATTTGCAAACATGCTTAGTTCATTGTAAGGTAATTTGTTGTCTAATATCAGTTTTACCTTAATAGGCGTATGGGTAAGCATTGTTTTCTTCAATACAAGTTTATTATTAAGAAACACACTTATTGAGTCATAATCAATCGCTCCATTGTCTACAAATTCCAATTCCACTATACTAGAATCTACATATAAATCTTTGAAAAGATACTTAGGTCTGTTTTCAAACTGTTTAGTGATTAATGCAGCAACAGGGTCAATTGTAGGAATAGCCGAATCTTTATGGGAGATATTAGCTATTGAATTTGTAGTTGTTTGCTTTACATCTTGCAACTGATTTGCAATACTGTCATTGTTTTTCTCGAAAGTAAAAGCTATTTCAGGGCATGTATACTTGTATTTTTCATCGGCAATTAGTTTACCTGCCAAGTATGAACCAACCCTTGATATCCGCAACATAAATTCTCCACGCATAAAACAATCTACGCCGAGCTTAGTACTAGTAGAAGAATGGAGCATTATAGGAAATGAATTTATCAGAATATAACGCGAATTATAATCAAACTCACCTGTAATAGGAATTGTAAACAAACTGTCTCTGAAATAGTAATTGAACTGTCCACTAACGGCTCTACCTTTTTGTTTCAGTTTTAGTTCGCCAAGGTAGCTATTGGTACTTCCTTCTATTTCTACAGTGCCTGTACTATACCAATTACCATCGATAGTGCTTTGCGAAAATGCCTTGTTGTTGCTTACTAAACAAACTAAGAATATTGCCCATTTAAATATCTTACGCATACGCCGCAAAAGTAGTTATTAGTTGTTAGATATTAATTGTTAGTTATTAGTGGGGAGTTGAAAGTCGGGAGTTGGGAGTTGGGAGTCGGGAGTTGAAAGTCGGGAGTTGAAAGTTGAAAGGGGCAGCCACAAAGATGATACTACTCTACTGCTTGGTTATTATATTCTATTAAACACGCAACTATCTACTTTCATCCTTAACTTTCAACTTACGACTCTCGACTTTCAACTCACAACTCTGGACTTCCAACTTACGACTCTCGACTTTTAACTTACGACTCTCGACTTTTAATCACTAACCACTCACAACAAAACACTAAACCGTTCCTACTTCAGGTACTATTTCTACCACAACCTCTATTGCAAGCTTTACGGCTGCCTTTGCTTCCTTCCTTAATTTAGCTTTTGCTGCAATAATGGCTTTTTCGTCGGCAATGGCTTGAGCGAGCGTTACTTTTAGGCTGTTTCAGAACAGGAGTTGATTTTTGCTTTCATTTTTTCGGCACTATAACCTTTATGATTTTCTGCATACTCAGCTTCTTTATCATTTATCAAAGTTACCAAGGAATCATTTCTTGTT
>CANCVE010000127.1 GCA_947381435.1 Chitinophagaceae bacterium | reverse complement strand
CATGTTAATTGGTTTTATTGCATTAATAACCATGGTAAACTTTATACTTGGAAAGATAGGTGGATGGTGTCACCTTGATTTCAAATTATCGTTGGATTATATCTTTAGTAAAATATTTTATCCAATGGCTTGGGCAATGGGAGTACCTGCTGCCGACGTAAATAATGTTGCTGCATTGTTAGGACAAAAGATTACTATAAATGAATTTGTGGCATTCTCAAACTTAACTGCAAAAGATCCAGTAACCCATCAATTAATGATGAAACTAAGCGAAAAAGCAACCATGATAGCCAGTTTTGCTATCTGTGGATTCGCTAATTTTAGTAGTGTGGGAATGCAAATAGGCGGTATTGGAGAAATAGCTCCTGAACGCAGGGGCGATTTGGCAAAACTAGGTATGCGTGCCCTTCTTTGTGGCACACTTGCCTCCTATTTATCGGCAACTATAGCGGGAATCCTGTTGGGATAATAAAATAGTTTTTTAAAAATACCTAAAGGCAGCATCATCTGAAGATAGTGCTGCTTTTTGCGTTTGCTTCTCTCCTATTTTATGGCTAAAACTAGCTTGTTTCATTGGTCAAAAACTCCCTATTAGTTTAATAGTTACGATTTCTATTAATACAGTAAACGCTTTTACTTACTTCTAAAAAGATAACTGTAGAAGGATTATATAATTTCAATAAAAAATAATGAACCTTAAAATAAATAATTACCTCTTGAAAACAACTTATCATGAGTTGATATAGTTATATTTGATTAGTAATGGTATTTAGACAATATTGTCGGAATTGTACCTATTAAATATTATAAACTATGGCCATTCAAACAAAAACATTCACTTTCGGACAACATACCATTTCATATAACTATGACGATTCAAAACCTTGGACGGCAGAAGATGAAAGCTTAGAAAAAGTTTATACTGAGCTTGTAAAAAATGAAGTAGAACTGCATGAAATGGTCTATGATTCTATAATGGAATTAGCACCTGTATCGAAAGAAATAGCAATAACAAGAGAACTTTTAATGCTGATAAAAGATTTTTCAGTTGTTGCGAGAGAAGAAGCAGACAATTTGATGCTATCGCTCATGAGTCAAGAAGAAGATACTTTCGATAGAGACTTGCTGACTGAAACAGTACAAACAACCGAGAAAGCCTTTGCAGAATATCATGCAAAATTGACACTATTAGAGCCAAGAATAACGCTTGTTACCGACTTTGTAAACAAATACATCACCATGAGTGAAGATTATACTGCATGGAAAGTACTAACGGAAATAGTTGCTCTACACAGTAGAAATTATGAAACCAACTCGATAGACATTTGCTCCTTTGATACTGAAAGAGAGCACTTTCAAAATTTTTTAAGTGTACATAAAGACCATAGTGACTCAATAAATAGAATGCAAGATGGTTATGTTTCAGACTACAATACACTTATGCTACAAACAGAGATGGAATATGGCATTTGGAATGAATTTGTGAAGAGATTAGATCTCTTAATGAAGATGGTGAAGGTAAAAACGCCATCCATCATCTCGGATGAGCTCAATTTGAATTAAGAAATTATCACATCATTTTCTAAATGTAAACTCATTCAGTAGAACTCGCTTTTAGCACATAAACTATGTATTAAACTACAATATTGGTGACTCATTATTTCACCCAAAAAAAACTATACTCCATTATCAGAAGAAACTGTTTCTTTGCATTCCCAAAAAAATTTGTAGCGATATGCAATTATCATCTTTGTTAGACCGTTTCGCTGAACCCGAAACGCTGAAAATGGCCAAATTGGGCCGAGAATTAAGGGCAAAAGGAATTGATGTTATAGACCTTAGCCTTGGTGAACCAGATTTTGATACGCCTCAGCACATAAAGGATGCTGCAATTAAGGCTATCAACGACAATTTTAGTCATTATACCCCAGTTGCTGGTTATGCAGACTTGAGAGAGGCTGTTTGTACTAAGCTAAAGCGCGATAACAACCTAGATTATAAGCCAGAGAACATAGTAACCTCTACAGGTGCTAAACAAAGCCTTGCAAATGCAATACTTGCGTTGGTTGATGAAGGAGATGAGGTAATTATCCCTACCCCATACTGGGTTACTTACAGCGAATTGGTAAAAATTGCTCGTGGTAAAGTAGTAGAAATACTTACTAATCCAGAACAAGGTTTCAAAGCAACTCCTGCACAAGTAGAAGCAGCAATTACCGATAAAACAAGGGTATTTATGTTCTCTTCTCCTTGCAATCCTTCAGGTGCTGTTTACAGCAAAGCTGAATTGGCTGCATTGGTAGAAGTGTTTAAGAAATATCCAAACATCATTATCCTTGCAGACGAAATTTATGAGTATATAAACTTTGTTGGAGCCCACGAAAGCATTGCACAGTTTGCAGAAATTAAGGATCGTGTAGTATTAATAAACGGTTTGAGTAAAGGTTTTGCCATGACTGGATGGAGACTTGGTTATATTGCTGCAGATGTGGCAATTGCTAAGGCTTGCGAAAAGCTTCAAGGGCAATTTACCAGTGGCACTTGCTCTATAACGCAAAAAGCGGGTGTAGTAGCCTTGACTACTGACCTAAAACCATCTTTTGAAATGACGGATGAGTTTGCTCGTAGAAGAGTAAGAACAATGGAACTGGTTAAAGCAATACCAGGCATTAAATGTTTTGAACCAGAAGGCGCATTTTATATCTTCCCAGATGTAAGTAGCTATTATGGCAAGAGCAATGGTGAAGAAGTAATTAAGAACTCTGCTGATTTCAGCATGTATTTATTGAATACTGCACACGTTTCTAGCGTTATGGGTGATGCTTTTGGTGATCCTAGATGCGTTCGTTTCTCTTTTGCTAATAACATGGCAAATATTGAAAGAGCTTGGGCAAGAATAGCTGATGCTTTGGCTAAATTGAAATAATACTTATTCAATTAGATTACAAATACTAAAAACTCCATCAGGAATATTCCAGATGGAGTTTTTTTATTACTGTAATTATTATTTGTTCAAATTATTGATTCAACACAATTTTACTTTAAAGGTCCTATTGGTAATTCTGTTCTACATCTATATTAATAGCTTGCAATGCTTGAGCAGCAGTAAGACTCGCTTGCGTCATTAAAACGATTGTATAAATCTTGGTTGAAGCAAATGAGTAAGACTTTGATTGCAGGTTTGCCGTACTAGTAAACAGCGTTATGGTGTAAGTGCCCGCTGTTATGGTATTAAAGCCCGAATAACTTGCATAACTTTCATGATCTAAGAAGTTTCTGTTATTAAACAACAACGGTGAGTTTCCCGGACTAAAAATGTTTACACCAATGTAGCTAAACCAAGCTTGTGTTCTAAAATCTAGTACCCTAACATTGGCATTTCCAGTTGCAGGAGTAGTTAAATCGTCTCTTACTATAGAAATCATCCAGTTATATCCAATCCTGTATACAAAACAAGAATAATATTTACCAGCTAATAGTTCAACATTCTGGTTTAATATAGTATCGCTACCAAATGTTACCCATATATTGTTTGTTCCAATTACACCAGATTGATAAGTAGTTGGATAATAAAGTGCAACCCCACCAATGTTTGACGTATTTAAATGCGGATACACGTTACCATAATCCATTACATTAAAAAACCTAACTTTTGGAGGAGTTGTCGAAGTTGTTTTAATGGTATCAGTCGAGGTTGTAGGTGTTGTGCTAGAACTAGAATCCAGTTGTTTGTAACAAGAGGATAATAATGTTAATGTTATTATTGAGACTATAAGCTGTTTCATAATGAGCGAATTAATTTATGTCATTACCACATAATTATTTTAAGGTAATGGAATAACTACATTTTGAGTAATACTTGCAGTGCAGCCTGCATCAGAAGTTACTTTAAGAATCACTGGATAAGAAGTAGAAATCCCAGTATTGGCATAAGTTTTCGTAAAAAAGGTTGCAGTTGCCGATGTTTTGTCGCCAAATAGCCAACGAGAATTTGCTCCAGTAATCACTGTTCCATTTGCCACTGAAGAAGTACTTTGAAAATTTACTACATAACCTGTAGCATCTGCCTTTGAGAAAGTAAAATTAGCTGTAGCTGCAACATTAGTTCCATAAGCTTTTATCGTTTTTGTGGCTGTATAAACTATTTTCCCTGTACTTGTAGACGTAGCATACATTTTTACAGTATATGTTCCAGCAGTTTTGTACGAATAAGTAACAGAACTACCTGTACTAACATTATTATCTCCAAAGTCCCAAGAATAAGATACATCAGAGGGCAAATTTGTTGCAGTACTAGTAAAAGTAAAAGTTTCTGTGGTTGTACATGGATCGGTAGACAAACTAGTAAAGCCACCAGTTGCAACACTAGTTCCAGCAGGCACCGAAACCGTTACAGATTTATAAGCAGAACACCCTGTACTACTTGTGGTGGTAAGTGTAACTATGTAGTTCTGTGCAGTAGTCAGAATTGGGAAAGTATGGGTTACATAAGTATAGTTTGTATTATCTCCTGTTCCATCACCAAAATCCCAAGAATAATTTTTAGTAGTTCCAGTAGTTACAGTTGATGTTCCATTAAAAGCATAGTTATTACTTGTACTAGTTGCATTTAAGTTTTGGGGAGTTACTGTTACTGTAGGTGTTCCAGCTGCACCCGTAAGTTTAATCGTTTTCGAAATAGTTGCAACAGATACTCCTCCAGAATCTACTTTAGCAATAACGGTATAACTTCCAGTTCCATAGGTATAGGTATTTCTTACCACAGGAGGCCCCGCTAGTATAGAGTTATTATCACCAAAATACCACTGACATGTATATGCTTTCGGATTATTTGTTCCTGTTAATGTAAATAAAACAACTGCATTACTAGCTGTACAAGGTGTAAGTAAAGAATCTGTTAGGGTAAGTGTATCCTTGATTATTGATGATGATCCTGTGCCTGTACTCGTACTTCCTCCTCCAAGTGAGTCTCCCGTGTTTGAAGGCGGTGTATATGCGGGCTTCTTCGGATCACTTGTTGAGGTACCACTTCCTGTTGTTGAAGTGGTGTCTGTGTAAGCAGTATTTATTGTTTGCGTACAAGCAGCAATCAGTAATGCGAAAAAAAACGATATGTATAAACAGTGAATGAACTTCATTAATAATATTATTGCCTAAAGAAACTGTAAAAACACACTCTTTATTGTGTATGTGAATAAAAAAGCAAAGAAAGAATTAAATTGTGAATGTTTATAAAGATTGACGAATAAACATTACCGTATAAATTAGGGGGAAGCATAAACAAATTACCTCTTTACTAATGGTCAAATGGTTCACGATTCTCTCCTTTAAGAGTTTACTAATAGTGATTAAGTTCCTTTAAATTGCTATTGATTTACTTTCTTTCCCCTACCCTTTTAATATTTCTAATGTAATTTATTTTACAGTTTCTAAAACAAATAGCATAATTATTTAGTACACAATGTTCTTCGAATCAATACTTTGATATACTGGTTTCTTACCATCGGCTCCTAATACATTGGTAAAAGTTAGATTGTCACAGTTTTTTATACGCACAGTTGATTGTTCTGGTAGTATAATATTACTAAAGTTTATATTCTTGGTATAATGCGCTTCATCTGTAAAGCCATTGATATCCATCACCGTCTGTCCAATCATTGCAGTCGACAAATTAAGATTCGTAAACTCCATATCGCTAAACAACGGCAATTCAGGAGCCGATTCCCCATCGTTATTATAGTTTAATGCTGTGTAAAGTGTTACTTTCAGTAGCTCGCAATCTCTTACTATTACATTTTTCACATATCCACCGCGCTCTTTAGTTGCTTTAATTTGAAGACCATGCAACAGATTTCCTAATTTACAATCTTGAATAAACACATCACTCACTCCACCAGACATTTCGCTACCTACTGCCAAAGAATGTCCTTTTATAAAGTCACAATCTGTAATTCGTAGTTTTCTAGTTGGCTTTCCTACAGTGTTACCTTCAGGATTTTTACCCGATTTTATAGCTATACAATCATCTCCTGTAGAGAAGGAGCAGTTGAAAATGTATGAATCGGTCGAAGAATCAGGATCTATTCCATCTCCATTCCTTGCAGTACTTACAATCTTTAGGTCATGTAAGGTTACGGCATCACAATAAATATAATGTATAGTCCAGCAAGGAGAGTTTTCAATGTTTAACCCCTGTATATTTATGTTTTGTCCGTTCATTATGCAAATAAGTCTACCACGACCTCTCATTCCCACTTCTTTAATCATGGCAGCCCCCAATTTCGACCCACCTCCATAAATAGTTCCTTTACCTTCAATGCTCAAGTTAACTACATTGTAACTACCGTCTCTGTTGAGTGTTCCGGCATTCAATAAGCTAGCTAATGTTTTCATTTCCCATCCTTCAAATCTATTCATTATCAATGGATAGTAGTCTTTTACTTCCTCACTTCCTTTAAGTATCCCTCCTTCTGCAATGTAAAGGGTCATATCGCTTTTCATGTATAAGGCACCACTTACAAATACACCAGAAGGTATATAAACGGTACCTCCTTTTGTGCAGGCATCAATTGTTTTCTGTATAGCTGTTGTATTCTTTGTTTCTCCATCACCTTTTGCACCGTAATCTAGCACATTAAATACCTTACCGGCTATCTTGGTTTTACACGTTACCACATTACTTGCATCTGATAGTTTACCATCTTTATTTTGCGCTTTCACAGTAAAAGAATAACTCGCATTTGCACTCAATTGTTTTATAGTAAAGTTTGTCTTTGTTGATGTCCCAACACTCTTACCATCTTTATAAATTTTATAAGCGCTAATATTCTTATAATCAAGTGGTTTATCCCACAATAGTGTTGCCGTTGTTGCAGTAATACTAGCTTTTGGTGCTATCAGGTTTCTAGCACTTAATACTTCCTGCGAAAAAGCAGTTGATGAAAGACAAATTAACATAACAAATAAACCGCACTTGACAAGGTTATACATACTTTTCTAATTGTTTGAAGCAAATATACACTTACACTATTTCACCTGTTTTTATTTGTAGTGATTTACCTATCACTAGTTGTATTTATTTGTCATTTTGACGAATACCACTCATTTAAGGGGAAATATTCTTAATGCTAACCTGATAGTTTTGCGTTTTCAAATCATAAAAATAAATAAATTGAATTTATTTCTAAAGTCAAAAGTGAGATTTTACCAGGTTGTTTGCATGATTGGATTGCTATTTATCCATAATTACAATTATGCCCCTATGGTAATCACTCCTTCCACTGTAGTAAGTGGCAAATCAACGATTAGTGAGTTTATTGAATTGTTTGTTTCTAATTCTTTTCTTAGGTTTAGACTTCCATTGCTGATGGCAATATCTGGATACCTCATGGCCAACTCTAAAGAATTACCCTTTGCACAGCTATTTATCAAAAAGTTCAAGTCGTTGATGATTCCTTATTTCCTCATTAGCATCATAGGCCTAGCATTAACGGTTGTTTTCGAATTTTTAATTTATGGAATGCATAGTTCTACGGGTTTATTAGGCAAGAGCCTGTGGCATCTAGACTTTAGAGACTTTTTAAACATCATATTTGTAAATCCGGTTTCCTTTCAACTCTGGTACTTAAAAACAATTTTTATTTTAGCCCTTATTTCCCCTGTAATTAACTACATTTTAAAAAGAGTTTCCCTAGAAGTTTTATCACTTCTCTTTTTAGTATGGATGTTTTCAAACCAATTGGGGGGCGATACAAGAGATAGGGGTTACATCTTCTATATTCTTGGATTTTACTTAAGACTTTATAACATAAATATATCAAAACCAATATCTTTTTTCAAACCAATTTATGCATTGTATCTATTTATTATCATCTGCTTTATCCGTACAGGCTTTGCCTTTACTAGTGAATATATTAGCCATATAAAAAATGTGCTTACTCTGCTATATAAGCTAAATGAAATGTTAGGCCTATATGCTTGTTGGTTTTGTTTTGACAAATTTATCTCAATTATTGTTGAAAAGAAATGGTACAAGCAAACCAGTAGTTCTTCCTTTTTCATCTTTGCATTCCATGCACCTTTAATTAACTATGTGGGCAAATTTTTAATGCTAAAACACTTTTATATTTTTTCAGGTTCCCATATTCTCACCTATGTTCTGATACCACTTTTCCTATTTCCCATTTTAGTTCTACTTGATAAGCTGTTTCACAAATACACGCCTAAATTCTATTTGCTATTTACGGGCAAAAGAAATCAAAAACAAAATGAGGCTTATGAAAAGTATCCATCCCCAAGTGTTTACAATCATACAAGCGAATATTCTTACTTAAACATTGGACTTTTTATTTAATTTGTTAGCTCTTGAGGAGAGGAAAATCTATCAATATTCGTTTTTCTTGGGTTATCTTTAGGCAACTATCCATTTCAAGGTTTCTTGTTTTTCTACTTATGGCATTTTATGGTGTTTCTATTTACCATGAATGTGTCAATAAAATATTTAAGAAAATTCATTATTTGATAAATGGTTATATAAGGCTTTGTACTTTATCGAAATAACAATTTACTATTTGATAATTTTAATTTTTACAATGACTATTTATTAAATAGTATCCCTCATGATAATTTATAAATTCACATTTTTTTTATGATGCAACTAATTGGTTTTAAAAACATATTACTATTTAAAAGTAATGGTAAAGGTTGTACCAACATTCACTTCACTATCCACGCCAATGCTTCCTCCCATGGCAGTTATTTCTGAATGAATAAGGTATAATCCTATGCCCTTTCCATCAGAGTTAGAATGAAACTTTTGGTAAAGTCCGAATATCTTATCCTTTACTATTTTCATATTCATTCCTATTCCATTGTCCGAAAATACTAGCCTAATAGAACCATCGGCATTCATACTGGTTTTAATTTTAATTTCTGGAGTCCTATTGGGGTGCGAATATTTCAAGGCATTAGTCAATAGATTTAAAAATATACTCTCCAGATAGGCTGCATTAAACTTAACGGTTCTTACTTCGCTAAAATCTACCTCAATCTTTGTATTTTTCTTTTCTACAAATATTGAAATACTCGAAAGCACCTTATCAAGCACCAGTTTCATATCATTTTCTACAATAATCTGATCCCTATTTTCCTTTATTATCAATATCCCTATTAAGTCATTCAGCGTCTCATTCAAATGAAAGGTCGAAGACTTAAATCCCTCTATCAATTTAAGCGTTTTAGTATCCGAAATACTTTCGGTACTCAGCATGGAGCAAATGGAGATTAAATTAGTTAATGGTGCCCTCAAATTATGGGTAGTGATATAGCTAAACTGCTTCAATTCATTATTACTTATCAAGAGTTCTTTTATCAAATTTTCCCGTTCTCTTTCTGCCTCCTTTTTAAAAGTGATATCATTTAGGGATCCTATTAATTTAACAACTTTTCCTTGTACATCTCTCAATACAAAACCTTTATCAATGACATTTGCATATTCCCCAGTATTTTTTCTAAGTCTATACTCATTTACCCAAGTATTATCGCCGTTATTAATTGCTACATTGGCGGTTTCCATTGTTTTTTCTAAATCTTCAGGATGTATATTTCTTATCCATTCATTCTTATATAACTCCTGGTAAACCCCTGATGGATGCCCAAAATAGGTAGTATAGTTTTGTGACAAAAAGTAAGTGTTTTCTATAAAGTCTGCCTCCCATATCACATCCGATGCTGCATTGGTGGCATATTCATACCTTTCATTGCTTTTTCTCAATGCCTCTTCCGTCTTTTTAGCTTCAGTTATATCTATTACAAAGGCACAATTAAGTTCCATCCCATTAAAATCGATGTAGTTAGTCCTAATCTCTACATCTAATGGAGTTCCATCCTTCTTTTGGTGTTTGCTATTAAAAGTAATTGTTTTCTGTTCTTTCAACTTACGCCACAATTCGCCCCATGCCATAGGAAAATCTTCACGTTTTACCTCCAATGTAAGATCAGCCACGGTCAGCTTTTCCATTTCTTCTGCTGTATATCCATGAAGTTCAAGGGCGGCATCATTAAATTCGTAAAAACTGCCATCTTCTTTTGTGATAAAAATAGATATAGCCGTTTTTTTAAAGGCAAAATCCACTAAGTTCAAGCGTTCTTCTATCTTCTTTTTTTCAGTAATATCCGTTATATAACCACAAAGTAGCTTTTTATTGCCAAATTGAATCAGGTTATTATTTACTATTACGTCTATAATTGTTCCATCTTTTTTCCGATGTTTTGTTTCTATTGCCGATGCACTTTTTATTTCTAAACCCTTCCATCCAATGTTCCACATTTCTTTAGTGAAAAAAGGATTTAGGTCAAATACGCTCATTTTTAGTAGCTCTTCCCTTGAGTATCCATGCATTGAACAGGCTTTCTCATTAAACTCATAAAAGGTAGCATCATCATTTACAAAAAAGATACATGTACCAGAGTTTTCGTACGAAAAATGCACCAGATTTGTCCACTCATTTTCTGATAGAATCTTATTATTTTGAGGAGGTTTTATATAAATAAAAGCCTTTTCATCAGATTGTCTATGACCAATAATTTGAAGGGTACTATTATTAATTTTAGCATCAAAATCTATTGGGTAAGAGCAATTAAATACATTATTAATCTGTTTTCTTAGCTCTTTATTTGTCTCTTCATTCCAACAATCCAGAAAATTTTGGGCATTAGTAGGCAATATCTGCTCCCTACTGTAGTTTTCAGGTGATGTTATTGACAATATTGAACCATTCTTTGCAATTTCCAAACAGAAATATCCCGCCATAGTTTCTATTATGTGACTATTACAAAACTAATGTTTAAAAAGCACATATAAGTAATAAAAAACAAGAAACTACTACATAGTTGTTTAATCTTTTCATTTTTAAATACCCCTTTAGGCGTTGATTTTCTTTCCTTTTATCTTTTTTGGGTGGCTGAATGCCTGTTGTTTTTATCCTTATGTTGTTTTTGTGTGTATTTTTAGAGTTCGCTTCTCCCCTTTCATTATTTTTTGAATGATGAGAACCTATTGTTTATCCAATTCTGTCGTTTTTTGATAGATAGTTTTAGTCTGCAAAATTTATTTTTTAATTTTTATACCTTGATGATATAATTTCCTATCCTTCTAAAGGCTCAGGGCGACACCCCGATTTTCCTCGCGTCCATAAAAAACTAAACTCACCTCTTTGCAAGGTATTAAATAACCCATTTAAATAAAAATAAGCGTAATAGTCCCCCAAAAAGGTTTATTCGTTCCTTACAAGGACGTACTTTGACTTTAAGAAAGTACTCATCGAAAATAAGCCAGTCAGCCTGAGCCTGAGGAAGGCGCGATAATATGTTTAAACTGTTTGCGTTTCGGCAAGCTGCTAATGACATCTTTTAAAATCGCTCAGGTCTCCCAGTCATTGCGAGGAACGAAGCAACCTTTTAATAAGATTAAGCGTACTAATCCTAAAAAAGGTTGCTTCGTTCCTCGCAATAACGCGACGATTATGGAGTAAAACTAAACGAATTGTCATTTTCAATAAACTTGATAACACTAATTAATGCCTCAGCGTGACAATCATCCTGATTTTCGATGTGTTTGGTCACGTCACTCCCATTTTTTTCT
>CANCVE010000126.1 GCA_947381435.1 Chitinophagaceae bacterium | reverse complement strand
ATTTCTGGAACAGCTATAACTACAACATCTTCTTCTAACATCACTTTTGGGGGATCTGGTACTTCTGTAAGCATTCCGTCAAGCATCACTACATTGAATAACCTGACATTTAATAATAGTGCATCTGGTGTTTATACCTTAAATGCCCCATTAACACTTTCAGGAACGCTTACACTTACTAACGGTGTCATCGCTTTGGGTGCTAACAGTTTAACAATTTCAGCAACTTCTGGTGGGTCAAGTTCTAGCTACATAGCTACAAATAGTACTGGTAATTTAATTTATACTAATGTAGGTTCATCGGCTACAACTTTGCCGATAGGTACAGCTACGGAATATGCACCGCTAACCTTTACGGGTACAACAAATACACCTACACTAACAGTCAGTGCTTCTCCTCTTGGTTTGGGCGTTGCTACAAGTGCTAATGTGGTTCAATTGCAATGGGATATTCAGTCTGATAGAACTGCTACTTCTACTGTAGGATACCAATACAATGCCTCAAACTTTACAAGTTTTAACCCAGCGGGCTCAGTTGAAATTGATGGTTATATCACTAGTTTCACTACATATACTTCTTCTGGAACTACGGGTTCTGGTCCTTATGTAACTTCAAGTGTAAGTGGATTTTCGCTTCCTACTACAAATACAACCTTTGTAGTTGGAACAACTGGTTCTGTAATATCATCATCTACTTTAACTGTTGGTACTATCTCTACCTCCGCAATTTGCCCTTTAAGTACTATAAATGTTCCATTTACAATTACAGGTTCTTATTTTGGGGACAATGTATTTACAGCGCAACTATCAAATGCTAGCGGAAGTTTCTCAAGTGGAGTACAAACATTGGGTACTTTGGCTTCAACTACTAGTGGAACTATTTCTGGGATAATTCCTAGAGGAACAGCAGCTGGTTCTTCTTATAAGGTACGGGTTGTTTCTTCACACCCAGGTGTAACGTCGCTTGCTTCTACTAACAGTGTTACTGTATCATCCAATACTGGTAGCTATACAGGAGCAAATGGAGGCGATGCTAATATTGATGCAAACTGGTGCGGTGGTGTTCCTGCTTCTAATGCAAACATCGTAATCAGCAACAACGCACCAAGACTAACTGCTAACCTTACTGTAGCAAATGTTACTTTGAACAGTGGAATAGATTTGAATGGCTTTACATTTACTGCTGGAACTATTTCTGGTTCAGGTTCAATTACTGCTAATAGTGGTAGTTTGTCAATTGCTGGTGGATCTATTAATTTCAATCAGTCAAATAATACCTTAACAAGCTTAACCACAACTACAACTAGTGCTACTACAATTGCAAATTCTGTAAATGTTGGTGCATTAACCATTGGTGGGAATGTAACTTTAACTTCTGGTACATTAAATATAACTTCAACTTTTACCCGTAATTCCGGAATAATTCAAGCAGCTACTGCTGGATCTGGAACATTAAAGTTCTCAAATACCAGTGGGACAATTACATTAACCACTGCTGCATTACCTTCTTCTACAGGTACAAACTATCCAAATATTAATATTAGTAATACAGGTGGTTCTAGTGTAGTATTGGGTGGTAGTCCGGGTGCGGCTACTGTTTCAAACTATGTCCAAAACTTAACTTTCAATGCTGGATCTAACCTATTACTAGGTGGAGGAACTAGCAACAGTACTGTTCTAAGAACTTTTGGAACAATTACTGGTAATGGGGCATATACTGCCAATACTGGTTCTGGCGCTGCAACTAGAATTTTAGCAGAAAATGGAGCTGTATTAAACAACCTAACTTTAACTGGTGGTGGAGCCATTGCAGCTTCTGGCGCAGCATTTACCATTTCTGGTACTACCTCTTTTGGAAGATTAGAAATGTTGGCAAGTGCTGCTACATCTACAACAAGTTCAATAACTATTACTGGAAATATTACCATGGATAGTATCAGCAATAATAATACAAACCGTGTTTTGGTTGGCTCTTCATCTGCTAATCTAACATTCAATCAACCATTCTCTAATGGTAAACTTTATTTTTCTCAAACAACTGGGCAGAATTTCTTAGGTAATTTAACCACCAATGGATCGTTTGCTTTAGGAAATGCCATGAATTTGACAGGAATATTAAAGGTAAATAGTGGTACATTAAACATTGGCTCCAATCTTCTTACCCTAAAATCTACTTCTATTGCTAACACTGCTATAGTAGATCAGGTAGGTGGTAGTATAATTGGTACTGCAACTGTAGAACGTTTTATACCTGCTGGCTACCGTGGCTACCGCGATTTAGCGCCTCAAGTTTATAATTCATCAGTTTCTACTGGTAGCATATTTAAGAACTGGCAAGAGAATGGCGATATGCCAAAATCTTCTGGAAATACTTACACATCTGGTACTGGTATTTTCATCACAGGAAGTACGGCTCAACTTGATAACACAGGAAGTAATTATGCCAATGCAACCTATACTTCTGGTCAACCTGCTTCTAATAGTACAAATGGGTTGGATTACAGCATAAATGGTAATAATTCTGCCTTTAAATACGCTAACGGGTCTTTGTATACTGCTATTAACAGTGGATTCGTTGCTATAACGGATACCAAAGCAGAAATCTTGGATGCCTTTAGTGGTTACAGAGTTTTAGTTCGTGGGGACAGGAGTTTTAATTTGGCAACCACGCCAATTGTGAATTACTATAACCTTGGTTTAAGGATGGTTAATGCTACTAAACTTCGTACTACTGGAAACCTAGTGTATGGAGATGTAACATACACTACTAGTGGTGTAACGGCTACTGTAAATGGTGCGGCTTCTGCAACACTTTCTACCAATGGACTTACTTTTTCAACTACCAACGGATTTAGCATGGTTGCCAATCCTTATGTTTGTCCTGTGCAGTGGGGTACAGGCGTTACAGGAACTCAAACTGGAAATACTAATACTGTTTTTGGCAACTCGAGCAATGTAAATGGTAGCTATTGGTATCTTGATCCCACAACTGGAGGAGCTGGTAAATACATCGCATTTAATGCTTTAACTGGTAATGCTACAGTAGGAGGATCTACTTATTCTGGTTCATACAACGGAGGCACCAACATTACGGCGGGTTATATACAGCCTGGTCAGGCATTCTTTGTACAAAGTAGTTCAGCATCACCGGTCGTTAAGTTTACAGAAGCTTGTAAAGCTTCAAGTTCTACCAAGACATCAATCTTTGGTGTAACCAAACCATTAAGTAAAATCTATTTAAGCTTACTGAAAGAAGATAGTGCAACTGTTTATAACCGTAAGGATGGCGCTGCTATTGCTTTCTCTTCAAGCTTTGGCAACACCACTTATGGTCCACAAGATGCATTGAAGTTTGGTAACTCAAACGATAATCTTTATATAACTGATAAGGGCAAAAACCTAAGTATTGATGGTAGATTGCCTGCAACTGCATGTGATGTATTGCCAATAGCCCTGAACAAGATGAGCGGCAAAAACTATCAATTGGTTTTAGACGCTAGTTTGTACGATGCTTTAGGTTTTATTCCAGTATTGAAAGACAATTATAGAGGTATAGTTAAGGATCTTACACTAAATGTAAATACATACTCATTTACAGTAGATACTGCTATTGCCGCTACTTACAGCAACAGATTCAGTATTGCCTTCAAGCCAACTACTTTGGCAGTTAACAGCATTGCAGCAAGCGCAACCTTGAATAATAAGATTGCAACCATCAGTTGGAATACAGTAGGAGAGAAGAGCATGTCAAGGTTTGAAGTAGAGAAATCTACCGATGCCAAGAGTTTCACTAAGATTGGTCAAACTACTGCTAAGAATACTTCAACTGCTACTTATAGCACAACTGATAACAACACATCAACTGCAACTACATACTACCGCATTAAGGCAATCAGTGAAGTGGGAACAGTTAGCTATAGCAACCTTGTACAGTTAACAGTGAACAGTAAACAGTTTACAGTGTATCCTAATCCTTTGGTTGGTAAGGTGTTGAATGTATCATTTGGTAATATTTCTTCAGGTAAATACACTATAGTCATCACCAATGTATTGGGACAAAAAGTACAAGAAGTTGCAATTAACCATGCAGGTGGTAATGGTAGCCATGCGATAAATGTAAACAGAGCAGTGGCGGCAGGCTCTTATAGTGTAACTGTAAGAGATACAAATGGATTGGCGGTTTATCAATCAAATTTAGTTGTTCAACCCTAGATAAGTGAGAGGAAAGTTAGCAGTATGGGTTGATGACTGGCAAGCGTTGTCAACCCTGCTCTAACAAATAATTTGTCTTCTTTAGGGATTATTGAACCATTAAAACTTGTTTTTTTAACACCCGAATGAGCACTTTTAGCTCTTCAAAGAGAACTTTCAGCTCTTCTAAGAGATTTTTTAGCGCTTCAAAGAGTTCTTTTAGCTCTTGAAAGAAGTCGTTCAGTAACTGAAAGAGATGCTTCAGCTTCAGACAGGTGTCGTTTCAGGCATCAATTTGAGGACTGTACTTAATAATTCAATCATTTTTAATCAACATTAATCATAATTACAATGCATACAATAAAAAAAAACCTAGGAATACTCGGCTTGACGATACTAATCAGCTTTTGTGTGAATACAACATTAAATGCCCAAAGCCCCGCCGATGATCCAGGAATAGGCGGACCAGGAAGTCCGGGTAATGGACCTACTGGCGATGGTGGACCAATAGTACCTTTTGATGGAGGTATGAGTTTATTGCTGGCTGCAAGTGGTATTAGGTTTGCAAGTAAAAAGCTGAAAATGTGGGGTTAGTTGCTTTGCTAAAGAAAAATTGGATAACACCATAGTTTTCTCTAGCAATTATCAACTGAAATATATGGTTGACATTTTGAAAAAGTTGTCATGGTTATCTTACAGTAGAATGCCTTACAATTAACTCAGTAGTTAATGTTTTTATGATGGAGGAGGAAAGGCTAAGTTCTTTATTAATTAATTGTAATATAAGTTCAGCAGCCGTTTCTCCAATTTTTTGAACTGGCTGAGATATCGTTGTTAGAGAAGGTTCTATTAAGCCGGAAATTTGATCATTACTAAATCCAACTATTGCAATGTCCTCTGGTATCCTAAGTCCTCTAGCTTTTATTGCCTGAATTGCTTCTACAGCAGTTGGGTCATTTATTGCAAAGAGGGCATTTGGTGGATTTGGTAAATCTAGAAGATTGTTTATAATGGATTTTACTTTATCTATTTGTAAGTCGTATGGAATAATTATATCATCATCAACCTCAATATCATATTTTCTAAGTGCAGCTAAATAGCCATTTAACCTTCTTCTACTAATTGATAAATTATCTGGTCCAGCCAAATGGGCTATTCTTTTCTTGCCAGTAAGTATTAAGTGTTCCACCGCCCTAAACGAACCATCATAGTCGTCAACTACTACTTTAGGAACTAGCATATCTTCACAAATTCTATTGAAAAAAACTATGGGAACTTCCTTACGTTGAAAAGCCATTAAGTGATCAAAAGTCTTAGTTTCTTTAGTTACAGAAACTATGAGTCCTTCTACCTGGTTAGCCATCATAACTTTTGCATTGGCAACCTCAGTCTCAAAGTTTTCGTTGGATTGTGCTATAATGGTATTGTACCCAGCTTTAGATGCTATATTCTGAACCCCAATTATCACTTTTGGAAAATAGGAACTCATAAATTCTGGAACAATAATTCCAATGGTATTTGTTTTATGGGTAACTAAGCTGTGAGCAAAAATGTTTTTCTGATAATCTAATTTCTGCGCTAATTCCAATACTTTTTTTCTTGTTTCCTCATTTACATTTGGATTGCCTGTTAAAACCCTCGATACCGTAGATTTTGAGATGTTTAACTCTTTGGCAATGTCTTTAATCGTTATTTGATGCCGCATCGTTTATTATTAAGAGTAATAATTTGTGAAAAGTATAGCAAATATGGGTGTATATACATCGCAAACTTAATTGCTTTTTTATCATTATTTCTTAATTGAGGAAAATAGGGTATTAATAACTTGAATTATATATGGATTCGTTCCCATATTGTAACTATATAGGTTGTTTTATATTTGGGTTGATTATAATAGTACTAGATAAATGGGAACGTTCCCTGATTTTGGGAACATTCCCAAGTGCTTTTGTGATTGATACTTCTCTATGTAATCCTATATACTAGATAGTTTTGTAAACAGATTTATTTATGAGTCTTAATAAGGTTCAATAAAATTAAAAATTGATTTGCCATGCGTTTCTTATTGTTTTATCGAAGGTTTTTATTAGTACTACCTTTTTTTTCTGTCTTATTTGTTTCTCCTTTTATTTTAACTGCTCAGAATAGCTTTGTGAAAGTTATTGGTACAGTTAAAGATGCTAAAGGTATCCCAATTACTGGTGCATCAGTAAGGGTTAAGAATCAAGCTAAAGGAGTGCTGACTGATACTAAAGGTGCATTTGCTTTATCAGTTCCAAACGAAAAAGCTATTATAGAGGTGTCACATGTTGGTTTTGAGATACAAACAAAAGAAGTATCCAAAGACAGGGTTTTTAATATAATTCTTGTTGCCACTACTTCAGATATGGAAGATGTTATTGTAGTTGGTTATGTAACACAAAAGAGAAAGGATTTCTCAACAGCTATTACGAATGTTAGTACAAAAAATGCTACTGAAGGGGGGTATTCCAACTTTCAACAGCTTATTGGCGGAAGGGCAGCAGGAGTTATGGTTTCAGAAACTAGTTCAGAGCCTGGAGGTGGAATTAATATTGAAGTTCGTGGTGCCGGTAGTTTGAGTTTTTCAACTCAACCTTTGTATGTGATAGATGGTATTCCATTCGAACCGCCAAATTTGAATCTTACATCAAACACCAATGTTGCATCAGTTGTTGGGAATAACGTTGCAAATCCATTATCAACCATTAATCCAACTGATATAGAATCTATGGAGATATTGAAAGATGCCGCGGCTACTGCTGTGTATGGAAGTAGGGGGGCTAATGGAGTTATTTTAATTACAACTAAAAAAGGAAAAATTGGCAAAACAAGGGTTAGTGTTGGGTTTAATCAAGCCTATGTAACTCCTCAGAAATATGAGAAAATGCTGAATGCGAGAGATTATGCAGTTTTTGCAGATGAAGCTTGGAAATATCGACAATACATTGGTACCTATACTTCAGCAACATTAATTCCTTTCGCAGAAAATGAAATTGATTCATTAAAAACCTATGATCATCAAAAGGAATTACTACGGGTTGCTCAATCTACCGATGCGAATGTTAGTATATCAGGAGGTTCACTTATGTCAAAATATTATTTGTCTGGGCAATACTTTTATCAACCAGGTATTATACCCAACACCTCATTAAACCGGTATAGTTGTAAGTTCAATTACGAAGCAACTCTTTCGCCTAAATTAATTATGACGGCTAATATTAGTGTAAATAACACAGAAAGAAATGGTAATGCTACTTCCACTTTGATAGGGAAAGCAAAAAGTTGGGCGCCTAATTCACCTTTTATTAATCCAGATGGAACATTCAACCATCTTTCAACTTATTTATATGGTTACGGGAATGGATATTACAATGACTCTATTTATGGCTCTATTTATTACAATCCTCGATTCCCTTTAAGTACAGTTTTAGCTTCTAATGGAACAACAAATTCTAATAATCCCTTAATATATACATCTTCTAGAGGTGTTAAAAATATAAATAGTTCTACTCAGATTCTCGCTAATGTTAGCCTTTCATACTCAATTTCAAATGCGCTGAAACTTACTGGAACAATGGCGCTAACTCAGTTTAATTCTATTTTGCAGACCTACATACCAATTTCAATTGTGCCAACCTTTGGCACTCAGAAAGGAGACGCTTCTGTAGGCAACTCTCAAAACAGAACCGCTTTGTACCAGTTAAATTTAAGTTACAGAAAAACAATTGGGATGCACTCTGTTTCATTGGCTGCTGTAACTTCAGCCGAAAAGTATACTTCAGAAACACAAAGTGTTGGCAGTTCTGGTTTTACTTCGGATATAACCTCTTTTTATTCTATTCAATCTGGTGCAGTGCCAGGTGTGCCCAAATCTACATATAGTGCTTTTCAGTTAGTTTCATCTGTATTACAAGGTGTTTATTCATATGATGGTAAATACATCCTAAATGTATCTGGAAGGTTTGATGGCACTTCTAAATTTTCTGACAACAACAAATATGGGTTTTTTCCATCAGCAGGCTTAGCTTGGAAAATTGATAAAGAAAAGTGGTTTAAAATAGATAAATCGTTAATTAGTGAGCTAAAATTACGGAGTAGTTTTGGTATAGTTGGTAATCAAGGGATTAGCCCATATTCTACCATGTCAACCTTGTCAAGTAATTACATGGTTTATGGAAATAGTACTGCCAACATTGGTTATTATCCTACTGTATTGGCAAACCCTGCATTAAAATGGGAGCGTACCCAATCGTTTAATAGTGGCATTGATGTCACTATTTTGCACAATAAAATATTCGTAACCATTGAGGCTTACAGCAGATTGACTAAAGACTTACTGGTAAATGTAACACCACCCCTTACTTCTGGATTTACTAGCTATACTGCTAATTTGGCAACAATGCGCAATGAAGGAATAGAATTCTCAATAGAAGCTAAAGTAATAGAAGGCAAGAAATTCAGGGTGTCTGTTGGTGGCAATATTGCTTTTAATCGGAATTTGGTTGAAAAATTAACTGGTGCCGCAGGTGAGTATTATAATCCATCAGAAGGAGCCATTGGGACAGGAGGCTATATAACTAGAATTGAACCAGGTAAACCAGTTGGGCAGTTTTATGGTTATAATGCAATTGGGATATGGAATGACTCGACTATAAAAACAAAAGCAACAACCTTTATGCCCTCAGCTAAAGAAGGTGACAGGAGATATGCAGACTTGAATAAAGACAATCTTCTGTCTGATGCAGATAGAACCTACATCGGGAGTGCATTGCCAAAGTATTTTGGAGGATTTAATTTGTCAGTTAGTTATTTGTCTTTTGATTTAAGTAGTTTTTTTAGTTATTCCGTGGGAAGTCAAATATTTAACACGTATCAGATATCTTATGGAACAATGTCGGGTAGTTCAAATATCAGGAAGGACATTTTTGACAAGAGATATAGAGTTATTTATCCTGATACTGATCCAAAATTAATTGATGCAATACGTGCTAACAATTTAACCACAAAAGTTTCTGTTGCAGGGTCAACCCTTGAAGCTAGAGAAGCAACAGATTACTACATTGAAAACGGCTCATTTTTGAGGTGTAGGGATGTAACCGTTGGATACAGATTACCCAATAAACTATTAAAAAAGGCTGGAATTTCATCAATGAAAGCTTATGTGAATCTACAGAACTTATTTATGATAACCAATTACTCGGGTTTAAATCCAGAAGTAAGTTCACGTGGTGGATTGGTAAGGGGAGTAGATGATGGTTCCGCCCCTCTGTCTAGAGGTCTAAGAGTAGGGCTTAACGCTAATTTTTAATCTTAAAAACGAATCAAATGTTCAGAAATAAAACTTTTATTACATGCATAGCTTTCCTTTTAGTGTTTTCTTCTTGTAAAAAATTTTTAGAAGAGAGTCCAAAGGGATTAATAACTAATACTAATTTCTATGAAACTGATGATGATGCTATTTCAGCAGTAAATGCAGTTTATACAGCTATGCGGCCAGACATGGCTCTAGGACTGCCTGGCATTTATTTAACTGAAATGATTTCGGATGATGGAACAATGTCTCCATCAGCTACACAAGTTGGAGAAAGGTTGGAGTTAGAGAATATGATTTACAGTTCGCAACATGGTATTATTAAAACTGTTTGGACAAATGCTTATGTTGCAATTAATAGGGCAAATACAGTATTAAAATATGTTTATGATAGTAGCAAAATAAGACCCGCTATTGTTAGAAGGGTGCGTGGCGAGGCTTGTTTTTTAAGGGCATTTAATTATTTTAGATTAGTTCAGCTATATGGCGATGTACCATTGGTTTTAACTCCTTCCGAAATTGGTGTTTCTAATTTGTCTCCATCAAGAACTCCGGTAAAAACCGTTTATGATAACATATTAAGCGATTTGGAATATGCAGAACAAAATTTGGATGATTACTATAATTACAATGATGCCAAAAACGGGGGAAGGGCAACCGCTGCTGCCGCAAAAGCTCTTTTAGGTAAAGTTTACCTTACAATGGCTGGATACCCTTTAAATGATATATCCAAGTACCAGCTTGCCGCAGATAAGCTTAATGAATTGATAGTAAATAAGAGTTCTTATAATCTTGATTTAAATACTAACTATTCCAAAATTTTTAGCGCTGTTACCGCAACAAAGGCAGCTGATAATGAAAGAATTTTTTATTCAAGGGGTACGAGCGGGATGGCTCCGGACTATCAAGCATTTACTAGGATGAAATCAACTTACTTACAGTTTAAGTATGCAGTGCCATCAAAGGATTTCTTACCCTACACTACTTCTTCATCAGTTGGCCAATATTTTCCAATATCTGGAGGAACAGAACTAACTTCCATAGAAGTAGATGATGCAATTACTTCTTCTATTCCTATTGGGTTCTCATTCAATTTTGGAGGCGTATTGTATGACTCTTTTTACATGAGCAGTAATGGTTTTATCAGTTTCAAGAATAGAAGCGCCACTGCACCAAATATCTCATCTGCTACAGATCCTATAGTAGGGCCATTGATGGATAATTTAAATGGAACAGGAGGAGCCGCTAGTTTCTTACTTTCGGGAACTGCTCCCAATAGAGTGTTAACGATTGAATGGGCAGACTGGCGTTGGAAAACGGGCTCTACAGTCGCTAGTAATATAAGTTTCCAAGTACAATTGTATGAAGATGGTAGAATTCAATTCAATTATAATAACCCAACTCCATCAGTTAACAGTGCTGCTTCTGCCATTGGTGTGCGATATCCCAATTCTTATTTAGCATTTAAAAATACTAACACAACAGGAGGCTTTAATTGGGTAGCTAGTAATTCTGGGTATTCGTCAACAGTTAACAAGTTTCAATACGATAACGGGGATTCTACCACACAGTTAACAATAACCCAAAATTTAAGGTCAGTTTATGAAATCTCTGATGCAAGACGAACGTATACAACTGATTTCCTTGGTACAGTAATTAACAAATATAGTGATGCTGTAAATGCAGGATACAATGATAATGCGGATGATTTCATCTGGCTTCGTTACTCTGATGTCCTATTGATGTATGCAGAAGCACTAATGGAAATTGGGGGAAATACAAACATGGATAATGCATTAGCTACAATAAACTCAATAAGAAAGGCTCATGGTGGTACTGCAATTCAAGATTTGACATATTCAACACAAGATGATTTGCGTCAAAAAATAAGAAAAGAACGCAGAAGAGAGCTCGCTTTTGAAGGACATAGGTGGTACGATTTAAAACGATGGAACGTAATTGTAGAAACTATTAAGGCTAACCTATCATTTCAATATAACAGGCCGCAATCCTACTATGATTTCTTAAATGATAATGTAAAAGTGTTGCCAATTCCCTATGCAGAATTGGCAAATAACCCAAATCTAACGCAGAATCCTGGCTATTAAAGCCTGCATAGTTGGGCTTGATGAAATGAAATTGAATGGGTGAGTAAATAATAAAAGTTTG
>CANCVE010000125.1 GCA_947381435.1 Chitinophagaceae bacterium | reverse complement strand
AGAACAGCAAATATCCCTGACTCCATAATTACATCTTTAGTTGGTAATATGATTACAGAGGAGGCATTGCCTAGCTACCAAACATATTTTAATTTAGTAGTTAACACAGAAAAGGATTTAACAAGCCCAAATGCATGGGTAAGATGGTCTCGTGCTTGGACTGCTGAAGAAAACCGTCATGGTGATTTACTCAATAAATACCTCTATCTTTCTGGAAGATGTGATATGAAAGAAGTAGAACAAACCATTCATAGATTAATTTACAATGGTTTCAATCCAAATACAAATCAGGATCCGTATCAGGCACTTGTCTATACTTCTTTTCAAGAAAGAGCTACAAGAATATCTCACGTAAACACAGGAAAGCTAGCTGATAAAGCTGGGGATTTTACTTTATCTAGAATTTGTAAAACTATTGCTGGTGACGAAGCACGACATGAAAAGGCCTATAAGTCTTTTATGTCGAAAGTGTTTGAAATAGACCCAAGTGGTGCGCTATCTGCTTTTGAACAAATGATGAAAAAGCAAATTACAATGCCAGCAGTATTGATGGATAAGGGTGGTAAAAATGAAAGTATGTTCGTTGATTTTTCTGCCATTACACAAAAAATAGGTGTATATACTACTTGGGATTATGCAAGCATAATTGAACATCTTGTGATATTATGGAAAATAGAATCATTAACAGGTTTAAAAGATGGAGCTAGTAAAGCACAAGATTATTTGTGCACATTAGCCAACAGATATAAAAGAATAGCTGAAAGGATGAAAGTGCCTGATGATATTAATTTATCGTGGTTAGCCCCAAAACAATTCCAATTCTAATTTTTGAGTATTAATATAAAAAGAAAACGTTCAAAGCATTTTGCTTTGAACGTTTTCTTTTTATCCATTCTATGCGTTTAGACTGTATTACTTTTACTAAACCAATTTCAATATCTTAAATGACGTTATCCTATGTACTTTCTTTCATCTTCTCGCATCTGATCACTTGTTTTTCTTGTACCATCATGACTATAACCCGGAGGGCCAAATAAATAGTTTACGCGTTGTTTAAAAGATAGGCCAGATTGGAAAATATCTTTAGTTATTTGCACCCATTCATGAAATATTATTGTTGCTGCATTTGGGTTTTCTATATTTTTAGTGAGCCCATATCTAATAGTTTCATAGTTTTCTTTATCCAATTCAGGCTGAAATGTATTGAATAATTTATCCCAAATAATTAGAAACATCCCCATATTCTTATCAAGATATTTAGGATTAGTGGCATGATGAACTCTATGGTGGGAAGGAGTTACTAGGAAATACTCCAAGAATCCCATTTTATTTATTAATTGAGTATGCACAAAAATGCCCCATATCTGAGTGGCTGCATACATAAAAATAGTATCTAAAGGTTTAAACCCTAACAATGGAAGTGGCAGAAAGTATAGAAACCGATAAAGTGGTTGGAAAACAGATGATCTAAACCCAACTGTAAAATTATATTGTTCACTACTATGATGCGTTACGTGTGCTGCCCAAAAAAACCTTATTTCATGATCAAAACGATGAAGCCAGTAGTACAAAAAGTCCTCTGCAACTAATAATGTCACCCAATAAAGAAATCCTATTTGCCAACTTATTACTTTATGTGCATAACAGAAAATAAAAACATTTACATAAATAACCCTGAAAAAAACATCAATTCCTGCATTCAATAACATTAGGTATACATTGGTTATTGTATCCTTAAAAGTATATTTTTGTTTATGTTGCCAATGCGAAAGAATCAACTCCCCTACTATTAAAATCATATATATGGGTGTAGAAATAAAAATTAGCCATTGTTCTCTTAATCCTTCCATATTGCTTAAAAATTTTTGCAAAGTAAAGTTTATAGCAATACATTATTTGTGACTAACATAAACTTGGCTAAGATTTATAGCTTAGCAACGTTTTTAGAAATATTTTTTGGTTATTAAATGTTCAAAAATGGCGTCTTGCAATGTGGCTAAGTAAGCTTACTAAATTGAGATTAGTAAGCTAATTGGAATCCAATTAGCACATTTTTTTACTTTAATTCACTCATTACCTTGTTTAAACTTCCACAAAATTATACGCTACTTACTCATGAATTCTCTTTGCAAAATGAAATTACAATGATGTCAAATGAGTTTATGTCTACACGAAATGTGTGTACATAAATGAAATACTACAAACATTTATCCCCCCATTAAATTCATTATTGTAATAGATATATTTTTGCCCTCATGAGGTACTTATTTTGGATAATGTTATTTTCTCTTACAACTAGTATTACTTATTCGCAAACTTTCTTGCAATTTCAACGAAACTATACAAGGGTAGCAAATGCCCTAAAGTCGAAAGAAGATTCACTTAAAAATCAATTTACAAACAAAGGACTTCAATGGCCTCCCAAACAAATTTATGTTCGCAGCTTTAAATACGACAGTCAGCTTGAAGTTTGGGCTCGCAATGATAGCAAGGATGACTATAAATTGTTTAAAACTTATAAAGTTTGTGCATTGAGCGGATCGTTAGGCCCTAAGCGCATAGAAGGCGACTATCAAGTGCCAGAAGGTTTTTATTATATAAATGAGTTTAAGCCAAAGAGCGAATTTCATTTGGCACTAGGATTAAATTATCCAAATGCCTCCGATGAATTGCTAAGCGACTCCCTGAAACCAGGTGGAGATATCTACATACATGGCAATTGCATAACAGTAGGTTGTATTCCACTTCAAAATGACCCCATGGAAGAAGTATACTTACTAGCTACGATGGCAAAAAGTAATGGTATGGATTTTATACCTGTACATGTTTTTCCGGTAAGATTTAATGTCCCGAAGAGTGTAGAATACTTTTTAAAAGTGAGTAAGGATGATAGAATGTATCAGAAATTTGCAATAAACATTAAAGAAGTCTACGACTATTTTGAACTTAATAAGAAACTACCAGTAATAACTGTAAATACGAAGGGAGAATATGTAATTTTTTAAGAAAATCTTATATATATTTACCATCTAAATTTTCATTCCCTTGAGTTATTGTTTAACCCCATAATATTTTACATGACCTCCTTGCCTAAGTCTAAATTTTCTGCTTCGAACATTGTTCTATTAGTAGTTTGTTTAATGGTAATTATAGCAGTATTGTTATTGAACATATTTAATGCTAAAAATTTGGCTCAACTACGTAATTACATTAATAGTTTGAGTAATGATAATAGTAGTGTAGAAATTTTGCGTAATACTAATAGAGAACTATTAGAGGCTGAAAACGCCTACAGACTTTACCTAAGTACTAAAGACACGCTATATAGTAACAAATATTTATCACACATTACATCATGTGTAAACGATTTAATAACCTTAAAAACAGGTAGCGACACCGCAGGAATTAGTACCGTTATTGCAGGAATAGAACAAAAAGTACAGGTGTCTGACGCCATAGATTTATTGAAAAGAATATCTGATTCTATTAGCATCAGTAAAATACATGCAAACAATGGAGGGTTTTACATTAATCCTTATTGGTATAGAATATCCAATAATTCTATTTTGAAAGGCTATGATAGCTTGATGCAGCAAGTAGATACCAGCCAATCTACCATTAACAGAAAGAAAGTTTTCTTAAAAAAGCTAGGGGATATATTTGGTAATAAGGATGAAAATTCAGCAACAAAAGGAGGTTCTTCAGCTGCTTCTGGTAGTTCTGGTTATGTAGTAAACATTCAAAAAGATCAATCACAATTGGATGTAGATGATTTCTATAAATTTAAATACAACGAACTAACGCTAAAAGAAAAGCTAGACAATAACGAAAAAGAACTAGCTCAAATAAACTTAGTAATTCAATACCAAGTAAGTGATGCACTAAAAAAACTATTGGGAATACAAGAAGAGTCTGGGAAGGAAAAAGAAGATCAAGTATTAGAGCGTGCAAAAGAAGCAAAACAAACAATAACTATTTTGTCTTGGGGTTCGTATATCATTATTATTTGCGTAGTATTAGTACTTATTTACAACGTAAAGAAGAGCATGAAATATGAAAAAGAAATCATTGAGGCGAGGGAAACTGCCGAAAAGCTTGTGATGACAAAGAGTAGATTCCTGAGCAACATGAGCCACGAAATTAGAAGTCCACTTACCTCTATCATTGGATTTACTGAACAGCTAGACAACATAGAATATGACCAAGATAAGAAAAGATACTTGAATGCAATTAGAACTTCTTCGGATCATTTGTTGACAACCGTTAATGATATATTGGACTTTTCAAAGCTTGATGCAGGAAAATTAGCACTTAACATACAACCATTTAAAATCAATAAGACCATTGAAGAAGTGTTGTATGCCTTCTCTGTTACTGCTCAAAAGAAAAGTATATCATTACAATCGGATGTACAAATAGATAGCGACTTATTTGTTCACGGTGATGCATTCAGGCTAAAGCAAATACTGTTTAATCTTACTAGTAATGCGATAAAGTTTACCGAACAAGGTAAGGTGAAGATTAGCGCAAAAAGTTTATCTAGAACTGATAAAGAAATAGTTGTAAAAATAGATGTACAAGATAGTGGCGTTGGTATTCCGTCAGATCAATTAGGATTTATTTTTGAAGAATTTGCGCAAGCATCAAATACGAAAAGTGGAGGTAGAAGAGCCATAAGAGGTACTGGTCTCGGTCTTGCAATTTGTAAGATGCTAACCGAATTACAAGGAGGTAAAATACAAGTGAAAAGTGAATTGGGTGTTGGTTCTACATTTAGTATTACCATGCCTTATAGTATTGAACCTACCGAAAAACCTACTGTAGAAGTAATTGATGAGCCTGTAAAGCAATTACACAATTTTTCGGGTAAGAAAGCATTGGTAATTGAGGATAATGATATGAATATATTATTGATTAAACTCTTGCTCAAGAAATTACAGTTTTCATTTGATATTGCTAAGGATGGAGAAGAAGGTGTTAGGCTGTTCGAAAACAATTATTATGACATAGTATTAACCGACATCAATGTTCCGAAGCTAACGGGAGATCAAATTGCGGCTATTATTAGAAAGAATACGGATATAAGAAAAAATAATCTACCAATCATCGCTCTTACTGCGAGCATTATTGGAGATAATACCGAACAATATTACCGGATGGGTATTAACGAATTGCTTGTAAAACCATTTAAAGAAGCTGATTTTAAAGCGGTATTAGAAAGATACCTGTTTGACGAACACAGCTGATAGATGGGTTAAACTAAATGAAATAGTAATGGAAAATGTGATTGATTACTCCTCAAAAAAAGCTCTGCTTGTAGAGGATAACATAATGAATGTGAAGCTTTTTTCTTTACTATTAAGAAGAATTGGTATCCAGTTTGATATTGCTACAGATGGGGAAGAAGCCATTTCTTTGTTTGATAACAGCTATTATGACATTGTTCTAACAGATATTAATTTGCCTAAATTACTTGGTAATGAAATGGCAAAACTAATGCGAAAAAATACGGACAGCATTAAGGCAAAAACACCAATAATAGCGCTTACCGCTAGCATTCTCACTTCGGAGATAGATTCTTATCTTGAAGTTGGTATAAATGAGGTGTTACTAAAACCCTTCTCGGAAGAAAGATTTAAGCAGATGCTATTAAACTATATTAAGTAAAATAGCTAGAGCGTTATGCCAGATGCTAGTGATTTTATAACTGCTTCCGGTAGGAAAGGAGAAGCATCGCCTCCATTTTTTATTATATCCCTAACAATAGTAGAAGCCACAGACGTATATTTTGGTTCACCAGTTAAGAATACAGTTTCAATATTTCTATCTAATGTTCTATTAGCATCGGCAATTGTTTTTTCATATTCAAAATCGCTTACATACCTTATTCCCCTGAGTATGAACTGTGCATTTATTTTCTTACAAAACTGAACGGTGAGTCCTTCATAAATAGCACATTCTACGCGAGAATCACCTTTATAAATTTCATTGAACCAATGCATACGCTGTTCAGCAGAAAACATAGGATGCTTTAGTGCGTTAATACCAATACCCACATAAATTTTATCAAACAGTGGAAGTGCCCTGTCTATTATATCAGTGTGACCCAAAGTAACAGGGTCAAATGTTCCTGGAAACAAGCAAATACGACTCATCATAATTGATAATTAAAATTGATAGTTAATAAATGATAGTTGGCAATTGAGAATAATTAATTCTCAATTGCCAACTATCATTTATCAATTACTTTGTTGTGGTCTAAGTAAATATAAGGCAGCCATCCTAACGGCAACACCGTTTTCTACCTGATTTAAAATGATTGAATTACGTCCATCTGCCACATCACTATCCAGTTCCACACCTCTATTTATAGGGCCAGGGTGCATGATAGTTATTTCTTTACCTATACTGTCTAACAATTTCCTTGTGATTCCATAAGCCAAATTATATTCTCGAAGTGACGAAAACAATGGCTGATTTTGTCTTTCTAGTTGAATGCGAAGCACATTTGCCACATCGCACCATTCAAGTGCATCTTTTACATTATACACAACTTTTACATTGAGTGCCTCTTTAATATATTTAGGAATTAGCGTTGGCGGACCAGCCACCATTACTTCGGCTCCCATTTTTTTAAGTAGATAAATATTGCTCAATGCCACCCGACTATGCATGATGTCGCCAATGATGGCAACCCTTAATCCTTCGAGCGAGCCAAACTTTTCCTGAATAGAAAAGGCATCCAACAGCGCTTGAGTTGGGTGCTCATTAATGCCATCTCCCGCATTTATTATGGCCGCATCTATTTGTTTAGATAAAAAGTGGGGAGCACCACTAGCACTATGACGCATCACTATCATATCTACCTTCATGCTCAGGATATTCTGTACCGTATCTAGTAAAGTTTCTCCTTTAGCAGCTGACGAACTACTTGCGGCAAAATTTAAGGTATCGGCACTTAATCTTTTCTCGGCAAGTTCAAAACTCATTCTAGTTCTAGTAGAGTTTTCGTAAAATAAATTAACAATGGTAACGTCCCTGAGTGATGGAACTTTTTTCACAGGCCTTTGTAATACTCCTTTAAAATCGGCAGCTGTAGCAAGAATTAATTGAATATCTTCCTTAGTGAGATCCTTAATGCCGAGTAAATGTTTTGTAGAAAGTTTCATTAAAAAACGAAGTTAATGGAAAACAACCTTATGAAATATCAAATCAAAAAAATAGAAGCCTGACTAGTCGAAAGTTAAAAGTCAAAAGTATAAAGTGGATTGCCCTACTTTCGACTTTCCACTTTCGACTAATCACTTAAGATTCCCATAATTCCACGCATTCTTCTTTTACCGTATTGTTTAAATACACCATCACTTTCTGATTAGGAAATGTATCTATCTCTCGGCCTACATAATCTGCCTGAATAGGATATTCTCTACTAAACCTTCTATCAATCAGCACACAGAGTTCTACTTTTTTGGGTCTTCCAAAGTCTAAGAGTGCGTCCAAAGCAGCACGAATAGTTCTTCCTGTCCACAATACATCATCAATCAAAACAACCTTTTTATTATCAATACTAAATGGAATATCCGTTTGGTTGGCATGATGAATCTGTTTATGAATATCATCACGATAAAAGGTTATATCCAATTTACCGTAAGAAACTAATGAAGGATTAATGATTGATTTTATTTCATCAACAATCTTATCACTCAAAAAAATACCCCGTGGCTGCAACCCTATTAACACCGTATCTTGAAGTTGAATATGGTTTTCTAGTATTTGATGTGCCAAGCGTTTAATACTAAGTGCTACTTGATGACTTGATAAAACTGTTTTCAATTAGTTATAACTTTTTTAACTGATAAATAATTACTTGCCGTGCAATATAAGAAGCAAAATTTTATGTAACTGAAAATAATCACTTTATGGTGAGAATGAACACCCTAGTAATTAGATTAGTCTGTTCTTTTCATCTATTCTGATTTTACGTTATCTAGTACTTTACTAATTGTTCTAAACCTCACAATCTTTACTATGTTTATTATTCATAGCACACAATAACACGGCTAACAATCCTTAAAGTCATGTCATTTTCATTGTCTTTTCATTCAAAAGAAAGGAATTGTACAAAAAATCCCTAGGGATCTTGTATAAAAGTATCTGGATTTTTTCTGTTTCTCTAGACATTGAAGGAAAATCCATAGGGATTTTTTGTAAATCTCTAGATATTGAAGAAAAATCCCTAGGGATTTTTTCTATTTATCTAGACATTGGAGTAAAATCCCTAGGGATTTTTTGCATTTCTCTGGACATTGAGGAAAAATCCATAGGGATTTTTTGTAAATCTCTAGACATTGAAGGAAAATCCATAGGAATTTTTGCAAGATCCATAGATGTTTTCACCAAAATAGTTGCATTTCTGCCATTCCTTCTATTGCACAAGTTCAAACTTCCATAGCAGATTAAGAATAAGAAATATGTTATTTCAAGTAATTTTTTTACGCTTACTCCCATCAATGTTTGCTTTTAAAAGCAGAATACTATATTTACAAAGTGGGTTTGTCAAATAAACCCTCAGAAGTAATAAAAGTTTTATGAAAGAAATTGTCTACAAGGTTATTTTTTTTTCGCTAACATCAATTATTGGAACAATCTGCTTCGCTCAGAATAAGGACTCTTCAAAACCAAAATGGAATGAAGGCTGCCCTAGTTCTCTATGCAATTTACCTACTTTGCCAAGTATTTATTTTGATAAGAACGCTAAACTCAGTTTGGAAAATAAAAAAACGTTATTGGCAATTATTGCAAAATTAAACACAAATCCTTATTGCAAGGTCAAGGTAATAGGTTACAGTGTTTCTGATGAAAACCTAAAACAACAGAGACTAAGTTACGATAGGGTATTATCTGTTGTGAACTATTTAGTTAGCAATAATGTTTCCTCGCAAAGAATAATTTTTATATTTGGTGTTGAAGGAAGCTATAATAAAGTTGATTTACTACCAACCGTTGAAGATGGGCCTCCAATATTACCGCGCCCCTCATGAAATATTGAGATATTCTTTTTTCAAATTCTTCATCTTACTTTTATTGCTTAATTATTTTGCTTTATGAAAAAGATACTCCTGCCCTTAATCTTAGTTTTTGTTTATTGTTACCCCAATGCCCAAACTACAACTACCCTTAAAACGGATGATGGCTTGTTCAGGATTGTGCCCTATAAAGAAGACATCATTAAGGTAACTTTCACCCCAAATGGTTATACTCACAACGAAAAAATTAGTGATGCAGTAATCTATAAAGCAAAAACAATCGCTACTAAAACGCCTATCACTCAACAAGGTAAATCTATCCAGATTGCAAAAACGGTTACCATTACTGGCACGCATCATAACGATATTTTTAGGGGCTTCTACTTTAATTTATCTGCCGACGAACAAATATTTGGCGGCGGAGAAAGAGCCTTGCCCCTAAATAGAAGAGGCTATAAACTAGACCTCTATAACGCACCTTGGTATGGCTATGGCGAAGGAGCAGACCACCTTAACTATAGTGTTCCTTTCTTTACATCAACAAAGGGCTATGCCCTATTTTTTGATAATCCATCCCGAGGATACGTTGATATTGGCAAAAAGGATTCTTCTATATTAGAATATGGTGCAGTGAGTGGCGAACTTACTTTTTATATCATACTAGGAAAAGATTATAAAACAATTCTACAAAATTATTACTCCCTTACTGGCACACAACCTCTTCCGCCACGATGGGCTTTGGGCAACTTAATGAGCCGATTTGGCTATATAAGTGAAGCCCAAGTGAAAGATATTTATGGAAAGATGAAGGCACAGAACATCCCTGTGGATGGAGTAATATTCGACCTGTTTTGGTTTGGCGATAGCATTAAAAATGGATTGGGAAACCTAGATTGGGTTAACAAAACTAAATGGCCAAATCCAAAAGGCATGATTGCAGACTTTAAAAAGGAGCATGTAAACACCATTCTAGTAACAGAACCTTTTATTGTGCAAAATACCCTTGCTTACAATAGCTCTAAACCTTACCTAGCAATGGATAGCTTTGGTAACCCATTTCAGATTTCGGAGTTCTATTTTGGTAATGCAGGACTGGTAGATATATTTAGGAAGGATGCAAAAGACTGGTTTTGGCAGTTTTATAAAAAGCAAATGAACATTGGCGTTGAAGGATGGTGGGGCGATTTGGGCGAACCAGAAATGCACCCAACTTCCATGTTTCATAACTTAAAAGACTTGGGCTTTAAAAGACCTTTTGGGGCTGATGAAGTGCATAACGCTTATGGCCATAACTGGACAAAGATGTTGTTTGAAAAGTATGCAACCGATTATCCAAATAAGCGGTTATTTAGTTTGAATAGAAGTGGTTTTGCAGGTACACAACGTTACAGCATCTTTCCGTGGACGGGTGATGTAAGCCGAAGTTGGGGGGGGCTGAAAGCACAGTTGCCGGTTTTGTTAGGGATGAGTATGAGTGGTGTGCCGTATGTGCACAGCGATGCAGGTGGCTTTGCTGGAGGTGAAGGTGACAATGAATTATATATTCGCTGGTTGCAAATGGCAGCTTTCACGCCTATTTTTCGTCCGCATGGCACTGCTTTGTATGAGATAGAAAAAGCGGCATTCAGCTTCCCTTCCGAGCCTGCATTAATTGATGAACCATATAGAACCATTGCTAAAAAAACAGTGAAACAACGTTATCAGTTCTTGGCTTACAATTACACACTTGCCTATCAGCAAGCCAAAAATAAACAACCATTGATGCGTCCGCTTTATTACGAAAACCCAACCGATACCCTTGCTCTATCTACTGGCGATGAATATTATTGGGGAGAAAATATATTAGTAGCACCTGTGCTAGAAAAGACAACTAATTTTAGGGATATTTATTTGCCAGGTGGTGTTTGGTATAACTACAATTCGGGAGAAAAGGAATTAGGAGGGCGCAGATTTAGAGTGCCAGTTTCAATTAATACAATCCCAATTTATGTAAAGGCTGGAACCATTTTGCCTTTGTATAATGAAAAGACTTACAGCAACACCGTTTCTTTGAAGAATGATAAACTAACCGTAGCCTATTATCCGTCCAATCAAAAAACGACTTATTCATTATATCTAGATGATGGTGTAAGTAAGAATGCACTTGCTACTAATCAGTATGAGCTAATTAATTTCTCAGCGCAAACAAACTCCGATAAAGGGTATAGCTTTAACATTCAGTGTAATAAAGGACATTATGTAGGCAAGCCTCTTGCCACTGTTTTTACATTTTCCATACAGCAAACAAAGCCTTTTAAATCGGTCTATATTAATGGCGTTAAACAAGATATTGTAGTTAGTTATCTGAACGATACGCTCTCTTTTCCAGTTACATTTAATGGGAATAATTTAAAAATAGAGGTAAAGGAATAAGTCGAGGTTACTTTTCACATTACCATTTCTCATCGTCGGATGCAATGTCTTTATTGGACGTGAAGTTTTTGCGTAAGGTTATTTTTTCATTCTGCCTGTCAATGATTGCCTTGGCTATTATTTCTCCAGCTGTGTTATTCTTAGTTTTCTGTAGAAGTTGTTTTATTGTAACTACTCAAGTATAAATACTTTACCAACTATCCAATATTAGTTCTAATTTATCGTTTATAGTTTATAGCAGCAACAATTACGATATTACAGTCAGATTATGATAGGCTTCTAAGTTTAATTTCGGCTCAAGCAAAGCTGATATT
>CANCVE010000124.1 GCA_947381435.1 Chitinophagaceae bacterium | reverse complement strand
CCTGCGAAAACTAGGCTCATAAACCCCTAATTTGCCATCAGATTCAAAACTTTCTGACACATTAACTGTGTACACATTGCCAACTTTTGCTTCTTCCATCTGCTCCGTTTTTGCCCATTTTACTGACAAGCTATTTCAGGAGATGACACACACAAGAGTAAGACTAATTGCATACTTAAAAAGGTAGTGAAAAAAAATTCAAAAACTCTCTCTAATGACAAGAAATAACCCTCCCCGTTTCATTACCCAAGAAAGGACTTATATAGGGAATGCCTAAATTCAAACCACGAAGAATTAATAATACACCCATACTAGCAATGAAGAAGGGAACGAGCTTTCTGGTTTTATTGCGGAATGAAAGGGAGAGATAAGTTGTTCCGGCAAAATGAACAGAAAACATAAGGGGCAATGTGCCTGCACCAAACAGTATCATAAACAAAAGGCTTCCTACTATTGTGGTGCTACTGAGTGCACCTGCCAGGGCAAAATAAACCATACCACAAGGCAATAGTCCGTTGGTCATTCCCAATAAAAAAGAACTTAAAGTAGAATGTTTACCCCACAAATATCTAATTATGCGATGCAAGGCATCGGTATAAGATTGTACGAAGGGTGGCGTATAGGATGTTTTGACTACTTTTTGAAATAATACAATTATCAATACAATGCTTCCTAAAATAATAGAACCCCATTGCTGAAAACCAGCTATGAAAATATGCCTGCCCAATATGCCAAAGAATACGCCAAGAAAAGTATAAGTAACAATGCGCCCAGCATGATATAGAAAGATGCTTACACTCTTTTGCGCAGCAGAAAAATGCTGCACAGGTAATGCCATTGCCAATGGCCCACACATGCCCACACAGTGAAAGCTGCTGATGAGACCAAGAAGAAAGGCGGGGAAAAGCATAAGGAATAGATATGAGATAGTAGATATGAGATAGTAGATATGAGATACGCTACAATAAATATCTACTATCTCATAACTACTATCTTCTCTACAGAATTGTCAATTGTTTTTCTGCGTAATAGTGATTGTTGTTTTCTTTCCAATCAATCTTTACAATATAGTTACCTTTTTTCAATGTTTTTGCATCAATTAATTGCTTACCATCATTGTCTGTAGTCAGTGTAACATGACGATCATTTTCTATTTGTGATGGACTGTAGAAAAGAACAGTACCTTTTACAAGATGTCCTTTCATTTCGGCTGGCAATTGAATAGTAACAGCTCCACCGCTTTCCATCACATTTATTTTACCACTCAATGCATTTGCATTTTTAGTACCATCTATGATGTCCTGATACGATATTTCGTCTTTATAATACTCTGTGCTAACCAAATCTACTGGCACAGCAAAACAACGATATGTCATGTAAGACAATAGCCCCGCGAAGGCGGCAAATACGAGTAATAATTTGTTTCCGTAGTTCATAACTTAACAGTTAACAGTGAATAGTTAGCAGTAAACAGTTCGTAGAGTTACCAGTAATTATTATTGCTATTCTTACTGTTTACTGCAAACTGTTCACTATATTAGTCTACTGGTCCAAGGAAGTTCGTTTTGATTATATCAATTCGATTAACACCTTCGTAGAGACCTATTTTTATTTTTGTTTTCCTATTGTGTAAGGCATCTTTTGGCATAATGACAAAAAAGTTGCCTGCACTCTCATCCTCTTTTTTTGCTGGAATAATAGTAGAACCAATAATCTTAACTAGACCATAACCATCTTCCATTCGCAACGTTAATGGTATTGCCTTAATAGTTTTATTGGCAATCTTAATGTTGTACAAGTTAGAGATACTGTCTTTGCCCACTTCCTGAAATAACATACCTGGAGTGCGCATTATGGTTGCATCAACATCTTTTCTTGTCATTAATAAGGTTGTTAGAATAATAATTAGCGTAGCCAATAACCCCGTATAGAACTTCATCCTAATAGTGTATTTCAGCGGCGTACGATCGGCAATATTATTTTCAGAAACATACCTAATCAACCCTAGAGATCTATTAGTTTTTTCCATCATAACATTACAAGCATCAATACAAGCCGTACACCCTACACACTCCATCTGTGTACCATTGCGAATATCAATACCGGTAGGACAAACCTTTACACACTGAAAACAATCTATACAATCCCCTAATTCACTTTGTTCCTGTTTAGAAAACTTGCCTCGAGGTTCACCTCGATGATGATCATAAGCAACAATCATGGAGTTTCTATCTAGCAATACACTTTGCAATCTTCCATATGGGCATACCACGGTACAAACCTGTTCCCTAAAGAAGGTATATACTCCATAGAATACACTAGAAAAAATAACTATAATTGAAAATCCTACCACATGCTCACTGATAGGTTCTACTATTATCTTCCACAATTCCTTCATGCCAATAATGTACGAAAGAAAGAAATTGGCTATTACAAAAGACAAAACAAAGAATAAAGTATGTTTAGAAACCCTTTTAACTAACTTTTCGGTTGTCCAAGGTGACTCTTTCAGAATTCTTTGTGCAGCGGCATCACCATCTATCAAGTATTCTACCTTACGGAAAAGCATTTCCATAAATACTGTCTGTGGACAAACCCATCCACAAAACAACCTTCCAAATGCCGCGGTAAACAAAATGATGAATACTACAAATGTTACCATTGTTAATCCGAAGATAAAAAAATCTTGAGGCCAGAATATTTTACCAAATATGATAAACTTAGCACTTGGAATATTGAAGAGAAACAAGGGCTGTCCATTGTATTCTATAAAAGGGAGTGCAAAAAAGACTACAAAAAAGAACCAACTAACATATGTTCTATAGTTATAAAAGTTACCTTTTGGCTTCTGCGCAAATACCCACTTTCTGCTTCCACTTTTGTCAACAGTAGCTATTCTGTCACGAAATGACTCCTCTTGTCCTACTTCCGTATGTGTGTTACTGTTATTCATAGAATTATTTAAATAAATCGAGTATTTAAAAACAGGTACTACTATTTTTTCAGCGTAGTATCTATTTTAGTAGCAGCACTACTATCGGCATCACTAAATAAAACCCCTTGAGGTGCCTTAGGATTTGTAGGATTTGTACCATGTAACGATTTTACATAGCTAGCCAACTGAGCAAGTTGTATAGGAGAGAAATCATCTTTCCAGCTCTTCATACCCTTTTCTTGCCAGCCATATTTAATTGTTTTAAACACATCCTTAATACTACCGCCATGCAACCAATAATCATCTGTAAGATTTGGCCCAACATTACCGGCACCAGTAGCAGTATGGCAAGCAGCACAAACAGTTTCAAAGTTTTTCTTACCAGCTGCTAAGTTCTCAGGGTCTTTAAACAATTTAACAGTATTTTCATCAACATTATTAGCTGCCTTTTCTAAATAAGCTGCCTTTTCTGCATCTGCTTTAGCTACTGAAATCTCATATTCTTCTTTACTTAATGGAGCCGATTTAGATACATGGTATTCCCATAAATAAATGACAGCAAAAATTACACAGCAATAGAAACCATATAACCACCATGGTGGCAAATTATTATCTAACTCTCTTATACCATCATAGTCGTGGCCTAAATCTAAATCTACTTCTTGATGAATAGGCTTAAAGTTATTTACCTTATCCCACCAATGAACTGTTGGTATTGAGTTTTCCGCTACTGCTGCAGTTGCTAAAGCTTTTTTCTCCGATGCAATGAAAGTTTTAAGCATTAATAATAGTGCAGCGATAATTAATACTTCCAAAACCACAACAGTACTCAACAAATAATAAGCGGTTTCTGAAACACCACTCAATTGGCTAGCCAGTGTAACCTTCGCGGCACCTGCGGTAGAATCTGAAGCTGCCATATCTTGAGAAAATACATTTACAGAAAATAAAAGGAAGAAAATTGTTAGTAATGTTGAAGCGATTCCACTACCCCCTGCTTTTTTTTCTTTATCCATTCGTAGGAATGCAGCATCAATTACCAGTTTTGCTAAGAACCCAATTACAATGGCAAGTCCCACTATTACCACTGCAAGTATTTCAACAAAGGGATTTGACAAAGAAGAAGGTGGTTTAGGTCCATCGGCGGCCCATAGGCTGGAGGTACTGCATAAAAGCAATCCAGTTGTAATCATACTATTTTTTAATATCTTTTGCATATACTTTATTTGATAGTTAGAGACTTTATTAGAGATTTAGAGGTATGTTTTTAATTTCATCAATCATTTTCTTATCGGCCTTTAAAGCCCAAATAAGCATAATTATAAAGAATGATCCGAAGATGACAAAAGAAGCTATCCCATATGCACTTACTGCACTTATCTTTTCGAGGTAATGAATGAATTTCATCGTAGTTAATTTAAAATTGATAATTAAAAACTGATAATTGACAATTATTAATTGTCAATTATCAATTAATAGTTTAGTTACCAGGTATTGCAGCGTCACCTGTAATTTGTTCTTTAGGTGCAGCCTTAATATCCTTACCCAACCTTTGTAAATAAGCAATCAATGCAACGATTTCCTTTTCAGGTTTAACTACAAGCTTATCTCCCTTTAATCGTTCGGCTATTTCTGTTGCTTGCTTTTGCATGTCTTTATTGCATTTGTCTTCATATCCTTCTGGATAAGGCACACCAAGTTTTCTCATGGCCCAAATCATTTTTGGTGTTTGGAAAGCATTTATCTCATCTTCGTACAACCATCCATAAGCAGGCATTATAGAACCTGGAGACATAGACTGTGGATCCATCATGTGGTTGTAATGCCAGCTATCAGGATACTTTCCTCCTAATCTAGCCAAATCTGGTCCAGTTCTTTTTGAACCCCATTGAAAAGGATGATCATAAATAAATTCGCCAGCTTTAGAGTATTCACCATATCGAGCTACTTCATCGCGGAATGGCCTAACCATTTGAGAGTGACATAAATAACAACCTTCACGTATATAAATATCACGTCCATGAAGCTCAAGCGGCGTATAAGGTTTCACACTACTGATGGTAGGAATATTTGATTTTACCAAGAACGTAGGAATCATTTCTATTGCTCCACCAATTGCCACTGCAATCAAACTAAGCACCAACATTTGCATAGGCCTTCTTTCAATCCATCTGTGCCAATGTTCGTTACTATGCGGTACAATTACCTTTGGTAATGGAGCAGCTTCAGCAGCTTCATCTGATACAAAACTTCCTTGTCCAATTGTTTTTATCAGGTTATAAGTCATAATAACTACCCCAACTATGTAAATTGCTCCTCCAATACTTCTAGCCACATACATTGGTAAAATATGGGTAACAGTTTCTAAGAATTGGAATTTTAGTTGCCCTTCTGGCGTAAAAGTCTTCCACATCATGGCTTGTGTAAAACCAGCCCAATACAAAGGAATTGCATATAAAACAATACCAATAGTACCCAACCAAAAGTGTGTTCCAGCTAGTTTTTTAGAATACAATTGTGTATTCCACATTTTAGGAATTAGGAAATACAATACACCAAAAGTCATAAAACCATTCCAACCCAATGCACCAATATGTACGTGTGCAATTGTCCAATCGGTAAAATGAGATATAGCATTTACATTCTTTAAACTCAATAAAGGCCCTTCAAAGGTTGCCATACCATAACAAGTTACAGCTACCACCAAGAACTTCAATACTGGCTCTTCACGTACTTTATCCCAGGCCCCGCGCAATGTAAACAGACCATTTAGCATACCACCCCAACTTGGAGCAATCAACATGATTGAAAAAACAGTACCTAATGACTGTGCCCAATCTGGCAATGCTGTATATAACAAGTGGTGAGGACCAGCCCAGATATAAATAAATATCAATGCCCAAAAGTGAATGATTGATAACCTGTACGAATACACAGGACGATTAGCTGCCTTTGGCAAGAAGTAATACATCAAACCCAAATACGGCGTAGTTAAAAAGAAAGCTACAGCATTATGCCCATACCACCACTGCACTAAAGCATCTTGCACACCTGCATACATGCTATAACTTTTTAAGAAAGATATTGGAAGCTCCATCGAGTTTACAATGTGCAACATAGCCACAGTAACCCAAGTAGCTATATAAAACCAAATAGCAACATAAATATGCGCTTCTCTACGTTTAATGATTGTACCAAACATGTTGATACCAAATACCACCCAAACTAAGGTAATAGCAATATCAATAGGCCATTCTAGTTCTGCATATTCTTTGCCAGTAGTATGTCCTGTCCAAAGTGTAAGTGCAGCTGCCAAAATAATAAGTTGCCATCCCCAAAAATGAATTTTACTCAGGGCATCACTAAACATTCTTGCTTTACACAAGCGTTGTAATGAATAGTAAACACCCATGAAAATACCATTGCCTACAAAGGCAAAAATTACCGCATTGGTGTGTACGGGTCTCATACGGCCAAAAGTGGTGGGCGCAAAACCCATACTAAGTGGAGGATAGTACATTTCTACTGCTATCCACAATCCTACCAGCATACCTACAAGTCCCCATACAAGAACTGCATAGGCAAACCATTTAACCGTTTTGTTGTCGTAATAAAATTTTTCTACTTGCATAGAGTTGATGTTTGTTTTATTTAATTGATAATAGAAGTGCTTTCAGAATTGTTAACTGTTGGTGCATCGTCAAAAAGGATGCGACGGGGAGGCGAGAAATCATCGTCGAACTGTTTGTTTTTTACTCCCCATAAAAAGGCAATTAGAAAAGTAGCTGCAACGCTAATACTGGCAATCAGTAAAATAATTAGTACGCCCATTGTTGTTGTTTGTTAGGGGACAAAAGTATTTGGTGGCGCAGGCTTTGGCAGTGACATTGCTTAACCTAGAAACTGATTTTAATCATGTTAAAGGATAATAACTCACCAATAAGGATTTGTTTAGCTTTTTATGCATTGTTTTTTAGTTAACCGAAATCAGGAAAAATTTGTCGATATCCAACTTTCAACATCCCATTTCGTGTTTTCAGCTAACCATGTTGGATATTCAGAAATATACTAACAAAAAAAGCGGCCTCCCAATTGGGAAGCCGCCTCTGTTGTATTATATTCTCTAGATTTTGTTTATTATTTTTGAAGGAAAATCATTCTAAATACGGAAAATATTTAAAAGAATTTTGAAATTTTTCCTAAATTGTAGCAATGATTATCAGTATAAATTTCAAAATACTATCTTTTTACAGAATGCTTACTAAAGTTAGTGTCAATAAATGCATAATGTGTACCATGATCAAAATCATATCTGGATCGAATAAGGAATAAGGATAATGCCAATGTTTTTTTCAAAACAAGCTTCTTATCTGAAGGTAGAGTCAATATAATTTCTTTATCGGAAATTCTTTTAAACCTAAAATAACTCGCACAAGTGCTATCACACCAAATAGCTTCTTTATTAGTAGTTTTTTCCAAGTGAAGTCTTTTTCCAGCTATTGGAGATAACCAAGTAATGGTATCTGAAGACATTATAAAGTTTGAATGTGATACATTAGATGAGTCACCCTTAAAAATTTTATAGTAAAAAGTTCTAAAATCACCTTTACCTAATCTACTAAAATAAATATAACACGAATCTGTACCATCTACTATAAGCCAATTATCATTTGAAAAAATATGTTCAAGTGAGTCGAATCGATATAACTTTAAGTCTCTGACTGGTTGTGCTTGAGTTATAACTATTCCATCAGATTTAGGTGAATCTGTTTCACCACAAGCACAAAGGAGAAATGATAAAACAACTAAGGTGTATAAATATTTCATCTTCATAATTTAAATAATAAAAATAGATAGCTATTTTGAAAATACAAAAACCGCCTGAAAATTCAAAGCGGTTTATGTATAACAAGATTTATTTTCAAAAATAATTTAATTACTGCATTAAAACTTAGTCCAAGTTTTCCACCAAGTATCTCCTACAGCACATGCACCTTTATAGCCAACTACAGTAAACCCTTTTTGTAATTTGGTATTACTAAAAGAAGCTCCAGAAGCAGCAGGAACTGATGAAGAACTAGGATTAAAATCTGGCGATGTATAGTTAAATGGTGCAGTTAAACCAACTTCTGTGTTGTTTGGAAGCATAGTGTTGTTATTATCAACTGAATTTACCCAATCCGTAATTGTCTGAGTAGTTGCACCAGTTGGAGTAGTTGCACTTGGTGCATATTTTACTGCATTTGTACTAGATCCTGCAATAATATTGTTTTGAAAACATAATCCTCCAGTCGGAGATAAATTTAAATCTGTAGGAATTCCTTTACTAGCATCAACTAAAAGACCACTTACACTACCATCAGACCATCCCAAGAATAAAGTATTAAAAATACTTTCTTCACAATTACGACGTAATTGTGCGCCAGCCAAAAACAAACTATTACCTTTTGTTGTAGAAGTAGCTTTGGGGCCTATAACTGTCATATTACTAAATACAGCAGTAGTTTTAACAGGAACAATTGCTACAGGATTACTTGCACTTACCGGAATAGTAGGTAAAAAAGTTTTTCTATCAGAACCATTTGCATCATTATCACACTCAAAAGCTTCACTTTTTGAAATATCTGCTACGGCAGAATCACGTAAAGATATACCAAACTGCACCTTCCCGCTAAAGCCATTATCAGTATCAAAATCATCATCAAGTGTACGATAAGAAATAAGGTGAGTACAGTTTACAGAACCTCCAAACCACTCAAAACTGTCATCATTAGCATAAGAAACCTGTACGTAATCAATAATAGTCTGATTACCAACACCACCAAAAGTCAATCCATTTATTTCTTTATCAGGTAAAAAAGCATAGCCTGCGTACTCGATGCGTACATAACGTAATATTCCACTATTATCTGCAAGATTTGATGTAGCACCTAAACCATAAAGACCTAAACCATCGGCAGTATTTACACCACCTTCCATTTCTCCAACTCCATCTTGACCATTGAAGGAAGAGTTGTTTGGTGCTTGTCCTAATAAAATCAAACCGGCCCAATCTCCACGAGCAGGATTAGAAGCTTCAGATGTAAATACAATTGGTTTATCTGCAGTACCATCAGCAATAACTTTAGCACCACGAGTAATAATCAATGCACCATTTTTATTTAGTTCACCAACTATTTTAGTCCCCGGTTCAATAGTTAATATTGCACCATTAGTAACATAAACTAACCCACGTAATTTATAGGTATAACCTGCTTTTAGAGTTCTGTTAGCAATAATTCTACCCTCCAATATTGTGTTCTCACTAGTTGTTGGAGTAACTGTTGAAGTAGTTCCGTCTACTTCAATTTTTCGGCAACTTGTTGTTATCATACCAACCGCTGCAATAAGAATCAAAACCTTTTTCATACCTTAATTTTAATGTTTGAATTGTATTGTTTATTTAATTTTATACCCAAAAGAAATACTTACTGTTGTTCCATAAATACGCTTAATAGCCAATGCATCTACATTGTCGTACTTTTTATTATCATTCAAATCATGATAAAATCTAGCCTCCTGATTAATGATGTCCGAAACATTTAATTTTAATTCACCCTTATTTTTTAGCACCTTTTTAGCTATTTGTAAATCTAGTAAAGGCCTTGGAGCCTCCCAAACTGGCGGAACATCACTACCCCCAACATAATAAATTCTTCTGCCTATTTGATTGAAAAGAACTGTAGTATTAAGGCCTAACTTTTCGATATCATATTGTAAAGAAAGATTTACCAAATAGGGACTTTGACCTTGCATTGGTCTATTTAAACTAGGAATCCGATTGTATATATAGGCCAAATTACCTTGAAGTGTAAAGTTTTTTAATGATTCATTAAAATCAAGTTTCTTTCTAAACTCTGCTTCTGCTCCAAAGCTATTTGCGTCATCTGGAGAGATATAATTGAATGTTCCAGAACTTCCAGCTCCTGTATTATTAAAGTATAATTCTGATGGATTTTTAAAGTATTTATAAAAGACACCAAATGTAAAAAGTTCCCCTAACCTTGGATAAAACTCATAACGCAAATCTGCATTACTCACTTTTGTTCTTAACAAAGATGGATTACCTTCTACAGTAGCTCCTAAATCAAAATCAAAAAACGCAAATGAACTAAGTTCTCTAAACTCTGGACGAATAACTGTTTGAGATCCGGACAAACGAAGATTAGTTCTTGTATCGAGCTTGTAAGTAAGGTTTACACTAGGTAAATAATCCGTTTTCTTTGTATTTAAAAACCGTGAATCCTTTTTATTAACACTTCCTATTAATTGATCATAATCCTCAATTCTCAAACCCCAAACAACACGTACTTTATTTCCACCAAATTGGTTATCAAACTGTAAAAATCCTGCATTAAGAATAGAATTTGCTAAATAACGATAACGATTATCATAAATTTCATTAAAAGCAAACTTGTCATCAAAGCCATTTCCAAAGTTTTCTTTATTAAATACTACATCAGCACTTAAATGTCTAAGAGTTGGGTTATCGCTTGGCAGATATACAGAAAATGGCCTGGAATCAAACAACCTATCCTTCACTTGAAAGAAATAACCCACTTTAATACTTTGCAGCAAGCCATTTACGGTAAAGTTTTTAGTCAAATCACCACCAGATGTATAGTTATAATCATTCAAAAAACCATAATACCTACTTCCACTCCTTTGTGATGTTTTTGAAGCACTTATTAGTAAAGAATAAGGAGATGCAATATCCGTAGGGTCATCTTGGTTATACTGTATACGTCTTTGATCCGGAATATATTGATCTAGTATATTGAAACTACCAAACCAGTGCAACTTTGCTTTTTGCGAAGGAAATGAATGATCACCAGAAAGTTGCGTATTAAAGAATGTATTTGCTTTAAATGCAAGTTCAGATGCTCTTATATTGTCGCCAATTGTAGAATTGCTTTCAAAATCTTTACCTGTTCTAAGTGTTGTATAATTTGAAGTGTTTATGTTAAAAATATTCTTAATAGAAATTTTATTATTTGCCCCTAATTGTAAGGTAAAATTTGCTAAAGCGCCACACAAAACATCTTGAGCATACTTTGTATTACTATAATTAAAGTTTGTACTTGCAATATTGTTTGATATCGAATAAATCCTATTGCTAAAAGATGTAATTTTTGGAGTGTAATTATAATTTAATGCAAACACTCCTGCTAGTTTACTTTTTTTGTTTAAATTAGATGTAAAACCGCCAGATATTTTGAAAGTCTTACTCGTAAGATTAAGGGTTTTATCTCCACTTTTACTTACATCCCAGATATTTTTGAACTCCTTGCCATATGCTGTTTTTGCTTGTTGATCTAGGTCATTAAATTTAGATTTTGTTGGCAGTACACTTGGCAGCCCCCTCTGTCCATCATCAATACCCAAAAAATCTAGCTTTCCACCTTCATACTTGTAAAAATCTTTTCCAATGGTTTGTGTATTAAAACCAGTACCAAAGCCAATATCAAAAAAATTATTTACGGGTACATCATTCGTATTTACTTGTACTAAACCACCAGCCCATTCACCAGAAAGTTCTGGTATAAAAGTTTTATTAATAATTATATTATCAATAATAGAAGATGGGAAAATGTCAAAAGAAAATGTTTTTCTATCAGGTTCAGTACTCCCCAACAATACCCCATTTAGCATTGCTTGATTGTATCTATCTGCCAACCCTCTTACTACTAGATATTTACCATCTATAATTGAAAGTCCAGGAATACGTTTCAATACCTCTCCTGTATTTTTATCAGGACTTCGTTTTATTGCCTCACCCGAAATTACAGAAGAAACTGTATTAGTATTTTTCTGATACGATATTAATGCACTTACAGTCTCTCCTCTTGCACTACCTCTTCCTGTAGACTTTACAACAATATCATCAAGTTTTTTGGTATCCTGTTCAAGCAAAATATTGTACTCCTCTGTAATTCCCGATTTTACTTCTACATCGATAGTTTTTGTCTTGTAGCCAATGCAAGAAAATGACAATTCACTTTTTTTACCTGCATCTACAGTAATGAAATATCTCCCATCAGTATTTGTTTGTGTTGAAATTCCATTCAATAACTTTACAATTACACCTGTTAGGTTTTCATTTTTATTATTAGTCACTTTACCTGTAATCTTTCCTCTTTGAGCCATTACATTTATTCCTAAACTAATAGAGAATAACAAAAACAATATTTTCTTCATATCCACATCTGTTTGATGAG
>CANCVE010000123.1 GCA_947381435.1 Chitinophagaceae bacterium | reverse complement strand
AATAACACCTTATAATCCTAGTGTTCTTTGTGTAATACTTAGTGTGCATTGTGGTTAAACAACAGCGCAAAAGAAAGTGTTTCTACTGTTATAGCCAAACCAAATAGGTAATAGCCAATGTTAAGTAATTATTATTGTAATGGTAAATGACTCAAAAACAATCAAACTAATACATTTAAATAATTGAAATATTGCCGTCTTATTTTATTAATTTAATTCCCCAATTACCACAATAATCAATAGAAAAACAAATTAGTTACTTCAAATAAATTAGGTTTTAAATGTTAATTAAATAAAATATTTCGAACAATAAGCCATTTTTACAGAATAATTATCGCCAATATTGAATATTTAATATACAGTTTGCAACAAAACACCTATATTGCAATATATTTAATGTATTAAGTATTTATTCAGTTGCAAAGACTATACCTTTTTACATTATCTTCAATTTTTACATAGACAGAATGCTTTGTGGCACAGGGCAACCAACCATATTAGAGAATTAAATAGATTTAGGAATGACAAACAGTGCTACCTTATTAGAACAATACCTTACACAGCCAGGCATCTGGGACGAAATGAGCAGTGGCTCAGGCATTCGTGAACAATACACCAAAGTTTTTGAAGCATTGAAGGGTTTATCGGTAGATGCACTTCATCAAAAAGATAAACTAGCAAGCGAACTGTTCATGAACCAAGGCATCACCTTCACCGTCTACTCAGACAATGCGGGCATAGAGCGTATTTTTCCATTCGACATTATACCACGTATTATTACTTCGGCAGAATGGGCTCACGTTGAAAAAGGCATTAAGCAACGGTTGAAGGCGTTGAATATGTTCTTAAAAGATGTTTACAACGAGCAATCTATTATTAAAAGGGGCATTGTTCCCGCTGAGCTAATAAACAGCTGTGAACACTTTACAAGAGAAGTGGTTGGTATAAAAGTAATGCACGATATATATGTACACATTAGTGGCATAGACTTAATTAGGGGCGATGACGGCACCTTTTATATATTAGAAGACAATCTACGTACCCCAAGTGGTGTAAGCTATATGCTGGAAAATAGGGAGGTTACTAAACGTTTATTCCCAGATTTATTGTACAGTAGTAAAGCTAAAATGGTGAGTAGCTACCCCATAAAACTGCATGAAATACTATTGCAATTGGCACCTACTCAGTTAAGTAATCCAAATGTGGTTCTCCTTACGCCTGGCGTTTATAACTCTGCTTATTACGAGCATACTTTCTTAGCAAGAAGTATGGGTATTGAACTGGTAGAAGGAAGAGATTTGGTGGTTGATAATTATAAGGTATATGCCAAAACAACTAATGGACTGAAACAAGTACACGTTATTTACAGACGTGTAGATGATGAATTCTTAGACCCTGAAGTATTTAGAAAAGATAGTTTATTAGGTGTTCCTGGACTGATTGGTGCTTATGCCAAGGGAAATGTAGCCATAGTAAATGCACTAGGTAATGGCGTTGCAGACGACAAGGCAGTGTACAACTATGTGCCTGCGATGATAAAATACTATTTGAACGAAGACCCAATATTGCCAAACGTTCCTACTTACGAACTAAGTGACCCAGCACAAAGGGAGCATGTATTCAAAAATATTTACAAGATGGTAATAAAGCGTACCAACCAATCTGGTGGCTATGGAATGCTGATGGGCAATAGTGCTTCTGACGAACAAATTGCAGACTTTATTAAAGCTGTTGAAAAGGATCCGAGAAGTTTCATTGCGCAGCCAATTATCAAGCTATCAACTGTTCCTTGTTTTATAGATGGCAAATTTGTACCTCGCCACGTAGACTTACGTCCTTATGCTCTTTGTGGTCCAGATGGGGTAGAGATTGTTCCTGGAGGTTTAACACGCGTTGCATTGAAAGAAGGCAGTTTAGTTGTAAACTCTTCTCAAGGTGGTGGAAGTAAGGATACTTGGATAATAGAGTAGAACGTTTACCGTTTACAGTATTACCGCTCACCGAAATTGAGCGAATGGCGGTAAACGGAACACGGTTAACGGTAAACCATTAAGGCAATTAATTAATCAACGATTAAAAGAACAGTAACATGTTAAGTAGAATAGCAGACTCTTTATTTTGGACAAATAGATACATGGAGAGAGCCGATGGAATGTTGCGTTGCACAATGACCAATTACATCTTGATGTTTGATAAGGGAGTTAGTAATAACCTTAGTTGGCAACATATCCTAGAAGTATTTGCCGAAGTAGAAGACGAAGAAATTGATGCTATTAAGTATAATACCGAAGCTGCTTTGCAAAAAATATTACTGGATGCTACTAATATAAATTCTCTAAAAAATGTTTTAGGAAAAGCTAGAGAAAATGCACGCGGCATTCAGGATAACATCACTAAAGAGGTTTGGGAACAAGTAAATGGCATGTATCACTCCATAAATGCCCCATTGCTTGTAGACAAACTAAGGGGTTACGATGCGTTGGAAACGGTAAATATGTTTTGCAAGGAAAGTATCATGTATAATGGTGTTATCGACACTACCATGCCTAGAGGACTCGGGTGGAGTTTTATGAATCTTGGCCGTTACATAGAAAGATGCTTTATAACTATTGAGGTGGCTGAGAAATTTTTCAGCTTAATAGACTTCGACCTTAGCAATGAAAAAGATATTCTGCAATGGCGTCCCATGCTATTGGCTTTGTCGGGCTACGAACTGCACCTTAAAACATACAGAAGTACTAGCCATAATGAAAACGCTTTGCACCAAGTGGTATTTAATAAGGACTTTACACGTAGTGTATTGTACTCGTTAAATCGTATTTCGAAGTATTTGGTAGATGTGCTACAAGAAAATAATACAGAACATAAAGAAGCCATCATAAAACGTTTTGGCAGATTATTGAGTAAGGTTGAATACATGGACTTTGATACCCTAAATAAAGACAACTTACAAGAATTCTTTGAAGAACTAAAAACATCCTTGGGAGATTTCAGTAATCTTATTGGGTTGAGTTTCTTCTCTTATTCATAAATGAGTTCAGGTTACTAGTTATTAGATACAAGTAACTAGTAACCTGAAAAAACATTCTTTTTCCTAACAATCAAAATTTTCCGCACTTTTACAGCATGTTTCTAACCACTCTTTACAAAATTTTATCTTTCATTCTTATTCCAATTGGTGCGCTTCTTGGGTTAGCAGGTCTTTTTAGTCTGCTATCATCTATTGGCAACCCCTACGCATTACTTTCTTCCTTCCTAATTTTATGTACGGGCATTTACATTTTTACTAGCTTTAGTTTTGCCTATCATGGCATCATGCAAAACAAACTTTGTAAGCCATCATTAAGAGACTGGATAAAAGTGAATGCTTATGTATCCTTATTTGTATCTACTTCGTGCATAATAGATTTCGTTACACTAAAAATGAAACCTAGTTTGATGCAAGAATTTATCAGTCAAGCATTGACCATGAAAAAAGGAATACCGCCAGAAGCCATTGCAATGATGCCTCAATTGATAAATGCAATGCTGTATGTATTGCTTGGATTTGGCATAATAATGTTTGTACATATTTCAATAAGTCTATCAATAATTAAGACTAGAGAACACATTTTCTCAAAAGAGTAAAAGTCTATTTTAGCACAATTACTAACTATTTCTTGTTGCAACTTCATCTCTGCTTAATTTTAGTTTTTTCAGTAATCAATTTTAACTACTGAAACAAACTAAACTTAAAATTATGTTAGTAAAAACCTTTGGTAGTGCAGTTTATGGTGTAGAAGCAATTGCCATTACCATAGAAGCAAATGTGAGCAGTGGAAATTTGGGCTACTTTATAGTTGGCCTTCCAGATAATGCCGTTAAAGAAAGTATTCAGCGAATAGAGAGTGCCATTAAAACCAATAAATACGAAATGCCACGCACCAAATTGGTGATAAACATGGCTCCCGCAGATATAAAGAAAACAGGCGCAGCCTTCGATTTACCCATTGCCATTGGAGTATTAGGCGCAGCCAACCAAATTGAAAATCCTGAAGTATTAAAAGATTATGTGATGATGGGAGAACTAAGCCTTGATGGCGATATTCAACCCATAAAAGGTGCTTTACCCATTGCTATTCAGGCTAGAAAAGATGGCTTTAAAGGATTGATAGTTCCTAAGGCTAATGCTAGGGAGGCAGGAATGGTCAATAATGTTTTGGTATATGGCGTTACCCATTTAAAAGAGGTAGTTGATTTCCTGAATAATAAAATAACCCTCACACCCGTAGATGTAAATACAAGAGAAGAGTTTTTTCATAGTCAATACGAATTTGATATTGACTTCACAGACGTAAAGGGACAAGAAAACATTAAACGCGCACTAGAAATAGCCGCTGCCGGAGGACATAATGCCATCTTAATTGGCCCTCCGGGTGCGGGGAAAACTATGCTGGCAAAGCGTTTACCGACCATCCTTCCGCCACTAAGTTTGCAAGAAGCTTTAGAAACTACTAAAATTTATAGTGTAGCTGGTAAGTTGCCCGAGAATGCTTCTTTGATAAGTAAACGACCCTTTCGTAGTCCGCACCATACCGTTTCGGATGCAGCCTTAGTCGGTGGCGGGGGCGTTCCTCAACCAGGAGAAATATCTTTAGCACACAATGGCGTTTTGTTTTTGGATGAACTGCCAGAGTTTAAAAGAACGGTACTAGAAGTAATGCGTCAACCGATGGAAGAACGTAAAGTAACCATCTCGCGTGCTAAAATGGCATTGGACTTTCCTGCAAACTTTATGTTGATAGCCAGTATGAATCCATGTCCTTGTGGCTTTTACAATCATCCAGATAAGGCCTGCACTTGTCCTCCGGGAGCAGTTCAGAAATACTTAAATAAGATATCAGGCCCGCTGCTAGACCGTATTGATCTTCATGTAGAAGTTACCCCCGTAGCTTTTACGGAGTTGAGTAATTCTACCAAAGGAGAGTCTTCCGAAACAATTAGAAACAGGGTTATAGCAGCAAGAGAAATACAAACTTTACGCTATGCTAATGATGCGGGCGTATATGCCAATGCACAAATGAGTAGTAAACAACTAAGAGAAATTTGTGTGATAGACAATATTGGTGCGGCACTTTTAAAGCGTGCAATGGAACGACTAAACCTATCTGCAAGGGCGTATGACAGGATTTTAAAAGTATCTAGAACCATTGCCGACTTGGCAGCATCTGAAAACATTAAACCAGAACACCTAGCGGAGGCCATCCATTATAGAAGTCTGGATAGGGAAGGCTGGGCTGGGTAGGCTTATTATCCAAAAGAATCTAATCTTAAAAAGGGTTATTTGTTATACCCAAAAGACAATTCGGTATACCCAGAAAGTAATTCGGTACACCCAGAAAGAAATTCGGTACACCTGTAAAGCATTTCGGTACACCCAGAAAGGAATTCGGTATACCCAAAAAGGAATTCGGTACACCTAGAAAAAAAATCGGTACACCCGCAAGTGTATTCTGTCTAACTATTTTGTGCTAAAATTCAAGATTAAGATTTGAAATTTAACTCTTCAATAAAAGTCTATTCCCATAAAAAACATCGGATATAAGCATAAAACAATCGGTTTTTTAAATTTATGGATTAAATAGTAAACTATTTCGTTTTCGATTGGTCTGTTCGTTCAACTAATTGTATTAAACATGAAACGAATGCTTTTGAAGAAAATGGTAGTTGCTGCTAGCGTAATTATTGGATCATCTAACGCTGTAAATTCCCAAAGTTCTTTACCCATAGTAAAAGGGCCTTACAACCCGAAAGACTCTGCTACATTTAAACAATACCAATGCCCTGATTGGTTTAGGGATGCTAAGTTTGGCATCTGGGCGCATTGGGGACCACAAGCCGTGCCAAGACATGGAGACTGGTATGCAAAAAAACTGTATCAACAAGGAAGTGGAGACAATAAATACCATGTAAAAACCTACGGGCATCCATCCAAGTTTGGTTATAAAGACATTATTCCTTTGTGGAAGGCGGAAAAATGGGATCCTGAATATTTGATGAAACTATACAAAAAAGCAGGTGCTAAGTACTTTGTAAGCATGGGTAGCCACCATGATAATTTCTTTTTGTGGAAGTCTAAAATACACCGTTGGAATGCAGTAGAAATGGGTCCTCACAAAGATGTGGTGGGCATTTGGCAGGCAGCGGCAAAAAAGGAAGGCTTGCATTTTGGCGTATCTGAACATTTGGCGGCTAGTTATACCTGGTTTCAAACAAGCAGAGGGGCAGATACTTCTGGTGAATTTAAAGGTGTTCCTTATGATGGTAACGACCCTGCCTACTCAGATTTGTACCATACAAAAGCAGCACCGAAGGATAAAGCTTGGTTAACCACCAGCAAAGAGTGGGCAAAAGAATGGTTTGATGATGTAAAGGAATTAGTGGACAATTACCATCCAGATTTATTGTATTCTGACAGTAAACTTCCTTTTGGAGATACCGGCAGGGCTATGTTGGCAAACTATTACAATGGAAATTTATTGGCCAATCATGGTAAAATGCAAGCCGTTTATAACTACAAATCAATGCCCGCTGATGGTACTTATGTAAAAGATATAGAGCGTGGTGTAAATGATGGCATTGCAGAATATCCTTGGCAAACAGACACCTCTATTGGAGATTGGTTTTATAGCACCGGACAGAAGTATAAAAGTGCTGCAGAAATCATACAAATGTTAACGGACATTGTAAGTAAGAACGGAAATCTATTAATCAATATCGTGCAAACTCCTGAAGGGGATATTGAGCAAGATATGGTGAATACGCTGGAAGATTTGGCTATTTGGACATCTGCTAATGGAGAAGGCATCTACGGTTCTCGCCCATGGAAAGTTTATGGAGAAGGGCCTTCTACTGCTACCAATCAAGAAAAAGGCCGCTTTGGGGGATTGAAGGATGTACGTAAATATCAATCAACCGACTTCCGTTTTACTACTACCAAGGGTGGTAATACTATCTATGCTTTTGAATTAGAACAACCAACTACAGATATTAGCATTGCTTCTTTTGGTAAGAATGCCAAACTAGAAACTAGGGCTATTGCATCCGTAAAGTTATTAGGTAGTAATGAAAAGATTAAATGGGCGCAAAACGATGAGGCATTGGTGATTACTAAGCCTACAACACTACCTAAATGGCAAACCTTGGCTTTTAAAATTGAGTTTAAGAAGTAAGGGTAACCAGGTAATTTATATTAAGCAGGTGATGCCACGCAATTCTGAACAATTGCAAACCATTAGTTGAATAGACTTTTAAGACAATTGCTTTATGATAAAAAAGAGTGTCTTCTATCTGATTTCTCTGTTTTTTCTGTGCCTTCTGTGGCAATCATTTTATACAATTATGTAGAATTTCTTTGCCACTGAGGCACTGAGGTAACAGAAAAAGAGAGAGAATGGATTTCCGAAGAGGTCTTATAAACTGTTCTATCACCGAACTATAACTTTATATATGAAATTAGCAAATAACAAAATATTGATTACGGGTGGAGCAAGTGGAATTGGATTGGGATTGACGCAGCGTTTTATCGAAGAAAATAATACCGTTATAATTTGTGGAAGACGCGAAGATGCATTGACAGAAGTAGCGGAAAAATACCCTTCTGTCATTACTAAAGTTTGCGATTTATCGGTAGAAGCAGAACGGATTGCATTGTATGATTGGGTGGCAGAACACCATAGTGATTTGAATGTATTGGTAAATAATGCGGGCATACAAAATTGGATGAATGTTACCGATGCAGACTTTTTTGAACGTGCAAAAGCTGAAATAGTTACCAATATAGAAGCCCCCATACATCTTACTACTCTTTTTATCAACCTAAGTTCTCTAGATACCATACTGAATGTAACATCGGGTTTATCCTTTGTTCCGCTTGCTAAAGTGCCCGTTTATTCAGCAACAAAGGCTTTTTTTCATTCATTCACGCAGTCTATTCAATATTTATTAAAAGTAAAAGGGATAGAAGTAATAGAGATTATACCACCGGCGCTTAATACAGATTTGGGTGGAAAAGGATTGCATGATGCTGCCCCGCCTGTAAGTGCATTTATAGAGGCAATATTTAACCAATTGAAAGAAGGTAAAACAGAACTTACTTTCGGATTCAGCGAAGCAATGGCCAATGCCAATAAGGAAGATTTAAAAGTTGCATTTGGCAGGATGAACCCAACCGTGTAATAAGCAAATGTTCAGTATGTTTCTGGATGGTTAACCAATATTTTAATACCTACTCAATTTTATACAAAATAATGCCTCTCCATTTTTGGGGAGGCTTTATTTTATGCTAATTAGTCAGACCCAGAAATCGGGGACACCTTAATTTGTACAAATTATAGGCACCATAAAAACTGGGACACCTTAATTGGTGCAAATGAGAGGCTAGCCAATTCGGGGACACGTTAATTGACACAAATTATAGTCCCCGTAAAAACTGGGAGGCACTAATTTGTGCTAATTAGTCAGTCCCCGAAAATGGGGACACTATAATTTGTGCATTTTATTGCCTCCCCGGAATGATGGACACATAAATTACCACAAATGAGGGTGTCCCCGAAAATAGATATACATTAATTGGTACAAATTAGGGTTGTTTAGAAAAGTTGGCACGCATAATTGATAGTAAATTGAGTGATGCGAAAAAAAGGGATACTTATATCTGGATAAATTAATGGAGGATTTATTTTAGGATGGGGGTGATTGGTAGTGGAATTGAGTGGATATTTGTGGAGGGGTTTACTAAGAAGTGTAAATATGAATGATGTTGACATTTAAATGATATTGTCAAATTGAAATAACATTGTTTAGGGTAAATGAATGAAGATTAATATGAAATAGCTGCAAAATAAATTTTGGCATATCAATTGTTTAATAGCAAATCTTTAAATAAATAAATTACAAATACAAAATGAACATACAAACAACCTATTCAAAAGTTAAATTAGGGTTTTTTATAGTTTTACTTAGTTCTATAACAACATTTCTGAAGGCACAAGATGATAATTTGATCGTCTACATTACTGCCTCAAAATATTTGTTGGACAAAACTAATATAGATCCAAAAATATCTAATGCGATTGAAACTGCCCTTCCATTTGCCGTTCAAAAAGATTTACAAGGAGTAGTTAAGGTTTTTACCGATGCTTTCATTGCTTCCAACAATGTAAAACAACTTGATCCAGCATTTGTGAACTATTTACAAGACAAAATAGTTGAGTTGAAAACTGTTTTACCGGAGAAAAAGTTTTTTAAAACAACTTCACTAATTGCAAACATTATTATTACTTCCGATCAATACTTAAATCACAAAATTTTACCTAATTCTACTTCAACAAATAATAATTCTTCTTCAAAGCCAATTGTAACACAAACATTTCAGGTAGAATCTAGTCTTGTAAATTCTGATTTTGATACAATAAAACTAAATAAGCGCGCTATTCTTGATGAATTAAAAAGTATAATCTCTGAAAGAAAACGAATTAACTCAATCGCATTTACACCATTTGGGGGATGTGTCATTTTATATGACAAGAATAATTATTGGTGTGAAGGGGTTCCAAAACAGCTGACATCTTGCTTAGATAGTTTGCAAAAATTGAATAAAAGAATCAAGTTCATTTCTTTTACGCCAACTGGTGGATTTATTGTTTTATATGGGGATAGAGCTTTTTATGCGAATCACATTAATAAAACACTTATTAATAAACTAAAAGAACTTAATCAATCTGCAAAGTCAATAGAAAATGTAGGATTTACACCTACAGGTGGTTATGTAATTACTTATGATAAAAACAAATTTGAAACCAAAAAAATATCAGATAGTCTCTACAAAAAATTAGCTTCAATAAGTTCAGATACTATTCAGGTAAAACAAGTTGCATTTGACGAAAATTCAGGCGTTGTGATTATTTATGAAAAAGGAAAAGTTGAATTCAATAATTTAAGTGAAAGACTTTCTAATAAGCTGACTGAAATAAACGAACAAAAAAGAAATATAAAATCAATTTCTTTTATTCCTGGAGGGGGCGAAGCAGTTTTAATTGGTTTTAATGGATTTAGGATACATTACCCAAAACAGTATATCAAGAACATAAATACTCAAGATTTAATTAGTGCCGGTAATATTCAAGATAAGTAGACCTATGCCTATCTAGCTCAGGTCTATTCGAAAATTAGTGTGCTGGTTCATTACTCATGTTATGGTCTTAATATTAAAACGGAAGAGTGTAGATTATAGCAGAGAGTTTAATAACCTACTAACTAATGTAATTGAATTGACCTACATTTGAAGGAATTAAAAAGTACAGAAATGGTTGCAACTTATATATTGGATGAAAATGAATTGAACGAAAGCTTTTACAATCAATTAAAGCAGCAGTTCAAAAATAAAAAGATTGCCATAACCATTACAGAAGCAGTAGATGAAACAGACTATTTGTTGGCTAATCCTGCCAATGCAAAACATTTATTGGAGGCAATTAATAACTCGAAGAAAGAGAATGGATTGCTGAAAAAGATGAATATATCCGATCTAAAATCTCAAATAGGAGAATGAAAGACTTTCTGTTTGAGAAAACCGCGTTTGAAGATGTAGCCTATTGGGTGAAAACAGATGTAAGGATGATGAAAAAAATTATCCAATTACTCGAAAATATACAACAAACCCCTTATGAAGGATTAGGTAAACCAGAAGCATTAAAACATCAACTTCAAGGGCATTGGAGCAGGAGGATAGATGCGGAACATCGGTTAGTTTATCGTATCGAAGAATCCTCAATTGTCATTATTTCTTGCAGATACCATTACAATTAAATATTGAAGTATGCTTCAATAACGCTTATTTAGCTAAACTGCTACCACTTTCCCCTCCTGTTTTAAAACAGCATTAAACATTTAAACCAAACAATAGTCTTTTGGGGCAATGGGCAACAGCTAATGACAGTTAGAATAGCGCCATTTATAATTTCACGCTCTCATTTTTTAAATACAAGTGCTAAAAGCGCCACCATGAAAAATAAGTTTATACTATTTGTTTGTTGTTTTATTGTTAGTTATTCTAGTTTATTAGCAAAGGTTTATTACGTTGCCCCTAATGGATTAAATACCAATACCGGTACTATCAAAACGCCCTTCTTAACCATTCAAAGAGCTCAAGAAGTCGTAGAGCCTGGCGATACAGTGTACATAAGAGGAGGGAAATATGTAATGACAGAATCCTTAATTGCTTCCTTTTCTGGCACTTGGGCTTATGTTACTTTACTGAATAAGAGTGGCAAACCCGGCAAACGAATTAACTATTGGGCTTACCCAAATGAGATACCTGTTTTCGATTATTCTGCCATAAAGCCAGCAGGTTTTCGTATTAATGCCTTTCAGGTAAATGCATCATACATCCACATTAAAGGGATAGAAGTAGTGGGCGTGCAGGTAACTGTTTTAGGTCATACGCAAAGTGAGTGTTTTGAAAACCAAGGTAGTTATAACATATTCGAGCTGCTTAAAATGCATGATGGAAAGGCGATTGGGTTTTATTTAAACAAAGGAGGTAATAATCTTATATACAACTGCGATGCCTATAATAACTGGGATGATGTATCGGAAAACAAGCGTGGTGGTAATGTAGATGGCTTTGGTTGTCACCCACATGTTGAGGGCGAAGGTTTTGTAAACAATGTATTTAGGGGATGTAGGGCTTGGTTTAATAGCGATGATGGTTACGACTGTATCAACGCCTTCGAGGCAGTAACCTTTGATAGTTGCTGGGCATTTTTTAATGGATACTCCACTTCTTTTTCCAGTTTGGGTGATGGCAATGGGTTTAAAGCAGGAGGATATGGACTATCTGCCACTCGTGCAGTACCCGCAAATATGCCGCGTAATACTATAAGCTTCTGTTTGGCGGTTCGCAATAAGGCAAATGGATTTTATGCCAACCATCATTTAGGAGGAAGTAACTGGTATAATAACACCGCCTATGAAAACACAGTGAACTTTAACATGCTCAACCGAAGTGAAAACCGGCTTAGCGATGTAGCTGGCTATGGCCATAACCTCAAAAACAACCTAGGCTGTAAGGCTAAAAGTAGTGAATATGCCAATATAGACTTTGCAACCTGTAAGGCCGATAGTAACTATTTTAATCTACCTGTAACGGTAACTGATAAAGACTTTTTAAGCCTAGACCAATCATCACTATCTGCACCAAGACAAGCAGATGGAAGTCTGCCTCTTATAAAGTTTATGAGGCTGACAAATGGTAGTAATCTGATAGATAAAGGAACAAATA
>CANCVE010000122.1 GCA_947381435.1 Chitinophagaceae bacterium | reverse complement strand
ATGTGACGCATAATTTGTTCGTCACGTAGTATTTGCACTTTCAATTTTTCATTGAAATCGCTAGGAGCAGTATACTCAACTACCCAATAAATACCTGTTGTTTTCTTCTCAATCGGGTAAGCCAAAGACTTTAGCCCCCAAGGATTGCTGTGCACAATAGAACCGCCTGCTTCTGTAACAAGGTCGGAATACTTTTTCTGGGAAGCCTTAAACTCTTCTTCAGAAAGGATTGGTGTAAAAATCACCATCAATTCGTAACTGTTCATTTACTGAATTTAAAATTATAAAATGGGTTTATCCCAATGGACAATCCGTTATTAAATCGGAAAGAATCTGCCAAGACAGATTTGGGGCGGCAAAAGTATGGGTATTTTATTATTTATGTATATTTTTTATTTTCAGTTCTTGAAACTTTTACTTTTATATTTTATTAATCCACGTGTTACAACGCTTGTGTTTTTAGCACCTATCTTCGTGCCTCTATCAATTCTTTCATTAATGAAATATCTATTCATCCCCTTTTTGTGCTGTCTAATTGCCTGTGGTAATCTCAATAATGAATATAAAGATGCGGATAATGCATTAGATGCAGGAAGAGAATTTATTGATGCTTGTTTAAAGGGCGACTTTGTAAAAGCATCATTTTATATGATTCAAGATGATACCAATAATAGTGACCTTAAGAAAATAGAAAAACAGTACAGAGAAAAAGACCGTGATGGCAGGCGACAATATCGTGAAGCAAGTATTAATATTTTTGAAATTGCAAACCCTACAGAAAATGTAACAATCATAAATTACAGTAATAGTTTTGATAAGATTGCCCATAAAATAAAAGTGATTCAACAGAATAATAAATGGTTGGTAGACTTTAAATATACCTTCAATCCTAATTTATAATTGTAGTTTCAAATTTATGTTGTTTATTGCAATCGTTTTCGTGCAAAAATTTATTTAATAACTTACAAATAATAATTATGATCACTTCAAATGTTCTTCACCCTTGGCATGGAGTAAACCCTGGAGAAAATGCTCCTAGAGTAGTTACTGCAATCATCGAAATTCCACAAGGAAGCCGTTGTAAATACGAAATCGATAAAGCTACCGGATTACTAAAGTTAGATAGAATTATTTATTCTTCGTTCCATTATCCTATAAACTATGGTTTTATACCCCAAACCTATGGCGGAGATAAGGATCCCCTTGATATTTTGGTAATTACATCTTTGCCCGTTGTTCCGCTTACAATGATGGATGCAAAAATCATTGGGGTAATGCAAATGATAGATCAAGGTGAAGCTGATGATAAGATAATTGCTGTAGCAGCAACTGACCCTACTGTTAATCACTATAACAATATCGAAGAACTACAACCTCATTTCTTTGATGAATTGAGACATTTCTTTGAAGAATACAAAAAATTGGAAAAGAAAGCTGTTAAAGTGGAGGAGTTTGGTGATAAAACAAAAGCTATTGCAATCGTTCAGGAAGCAATTGCATACTACAAAGAAAATTTCCCTAGATAGAAACCATGTTTAAAATGTCTATTACCACATTTATTATTCTAATCATTATTGGTATTGCTGCTGGAATACTTAGTGGATTAGTAGGGGTTGGTGGTGGACTGATAATAGTGCCTGCACTGGTTTTTTTCTTGGCTTTCTCTCAAAAAGAAGCACAAGGAACTTCTTTAGGGATTCTTTTATTACCAGTAGGCATCTTGGCCGTAATGCAGTATTATCAAAAAGGATTTATTGATATTAAAGTAGTTTTGATAGTATCAGTAGGTTTTTTAATTGGAGGGTGGTTGGGTAGTAAAATGGCTGTAGCATTGCCAGTTGCGACAATAAAAAAGATATTCGCCATCTTTATGTTGATAACTGCACTAAAAATGTTATTTCTAGATAAATCAACATCAGAAAAAGGTTTAGAAAAGAATACAGAATTACAAAAAGAAATAAAATAAGAAATCCTTTTGGTACGAAAGGAACGTACTATTACATTTGCAAAAAAATAAACAATGGAAGCAAAAAAATCTACTGGAATTTATTGGTTGTATTTTACAATTTGGTTGGGTATATTGATTACCCTAATGTTTGTTTATCGTGAATTCTTTTGGCTAGCTCTTCCAGGCGTTATTACTTCTTTTGTTAAAGGCATGGATATTATTTAATAGCACTAAAGATAATATGAACAAAAAAAGCAGGCTTTTATAGTCTGCTTTTTTTGTTTATATTATCGTTTTTGACCTTATTCAAATTTGACTTGCAATTTATTTTAGATACTTCGCAATCTCTTCGCTATCGGGTTCCACTTTACTTGGGAAGTAAGCCAAAAGTTTACCATTTTCATCCAATATAAATTTATTAAAGTTCCACCCAATAGTTGCGTCTAGTACGCCATTTTCTGTTTTACTCGTCAGCCATTTATAAATTGGTGCGATATCGTCTCCCTTTACACTTATTTTACTAGCCATAGGGAATGTTACTCCAAAACGAGCTTTACAAAATGTAACTATTGTACTATCAGATCCAGGTTCTTGTGAGCCAAAGTTGTTTGCGGGGAAACCAACTATGACAAGTTTATCTTTATTAGCATCATATAATTTCTCCAATCCTGCATATTGACGAGTATATCCACATTTTGAGGCTACATTAACAACTAAAATCTTTTTACCTTTAAACTTAGAGAAATCAATCGTACCACCATCAATGCTTTTAACTTTAAACTGATGAATAGACATATTTGGTCGAATTGTAAATGCGCAGAACGTAGCAACTGCAAGGATTGAAAATAGATACTTCATACTATGAGTTATTTTAAATTGTTTAAACAAAAATAGTATGTAATAGTTGAAACCATTCATTAATAAAGTTCTTTGGGTTATTACACAAATATTTCACTTGGTTTTTATTTTAATCCATCCAAACACAAATATAATTGGGTTGGTTTTTAATTTGGTTCGTGCCAACCAATATTTGGTTGGCCTCGCTTTTATTTTGGTTGGTGTCAACAAGAATTTGGTTGGATTGCACCATAATTTGGTTGGTATATACTTTATTCTGGTTCGCCCCAGCAAAATATGCGTTGGCATTCCTTTTATTTTGGTTGGTGTCAACCAAAATTTAATCCAACTGTACTTTTTTAAAAAATCCTGCCACAAATTATTTATCAAGTAGTCCCATTTTAGTTTCAGGCTTTGCACTTTTTAAAGGTGCTAGAATAACCTAATACCCAACCGTTATAATTTTATTTCTTTACAATTTCAAAATCTTATTACCTACCTAGAAAAAATGACAAAAGACTATTATGTTTGCAGTGCTTCAACTTGAAACTAAATCAACTTGCCATAAAGTTAGGTATATCTGTTGAAGCGTTATCAACAGTACTGAACGATACCAATGCTTTTATGTACATTTTAGATTTTAAGACTAGCATGAAAAATGCGGCAAAGGCGACTAATAATTTAATGAAAACAATGTATGACGGACCAATTAGTATTTTGAAGCATCATTACTCAACATTTGTTGGTCAGTGGTTAATTCAGAAGAGATTTGTTATGGTATTTTTCCACGAACGACCATATTGGTACTCCAGACTAAAGCAAAACCCGATTGTACAGATGCAATTGCTGCCGATCATGGTATTATTGTACAGACATTGACCATTCTTTTGTAAAGGAACAACCACTACTAACATTGCTTTTTAAGGCAGGGCATGTAAATGGCAGGTACAAAGAAGGTCATACACACGGCATTTTATTGGAAAGTATTCTGGGCGCATGAAACTGTTTTTAGTTTTTTACTCATGGTAACTAAATCAACGTTAATAAATAAACGCCCTAATCTTATTGCAAGAAAAGCAGAAACCTGTTATTATCGTGCTTGATTTGTATTGAATGATGAAGTTATTGGGTTGGTTAGTGCTGAATATATATTTAGTGTAGAGGGATAGATTATAGATATTGGTTATTAGTGATTAATTTTAAGACTAATCACTAATAACTAATATATTACTATTTAAGCTGATAATAAATAACTCTATCCATAACGTGTATTACGCTGTTGTCTTTTATATTGATACCTGCTGTACGAACCTTAAGACCCGGATACTGAGTATTGGTTGTTGATAAGCCAAACTTACTTCCTGGAAAAGCATTAATGTAAATAGATTGGAAGCTACCTGAAGAATCTGATTGATTGAAAGAAATTAAACTATTAAGGTTTAATGAATTCACTCCTTTGGGCATAAAAGTAGTATCAAATTCAGGGTTCCCAATGTTTGGAACCGTATTGAACTGAGAATATGTAATTGGAATATTTTCAAAACTATGTTTGCCATTTGTAAACAGATATAACAAATTGTTTTGTAATGCTATGCTATCTGCGCCTTTGTATTGAGACCAACTTGTGGCTGCTTTTTTATTTACTTTGTAGAATCCCCAATAAGAACTTGAGGAAACTGCTCCTGATGATGAATGAAAAATAATAGCCGAGTCGGTATATAGTATATAAGTGGTATTTGGTTTTTTATACAAGTTAGTATCTACACCCGAATAAATTATAGCATCGTACATTAATGTAAATAAGGAATCCCCCTTACCCTTTGATCTACTTTTTATAAAATCCCATGCTGTCATATTAGAGTTATTATTTATGATACCCCCGTTATATGATGCATCTGTTTGTAATGGCAATCCAGCTATTTTATTGCAACCTGATAGTATACTAGAAAACAAAATAGCAATGGTTAGAGTGGTAATACCTAATTTAAAATGTGTAAATTTCATAATTCCTGTTTTTTTATTAAAAACTATTTAATCTAAATAAAAAGGACTTCACAATGAGTGACATCAATTAAAGAGATTTATTTTGTTAATCACATTATATTACCTCGAATAGTGTGGATTTTGAACCAAGTTTGGATTAGCTATCAGCGCCGCTCTAGATACTGGCCATAAAATCTTTGCAGGGTCAGAGAATCCTGTCGGACTTAGACTGAGTGTAGATTGCCTTGACTTTACTAATGGATCCATAATATCATCTACTAAACCGTTTCTAACAAGATCGAACCATCTTTTGCCTTCGCAATAGAGCTCTATTTGTCTTTCATCTAGTATAACATTCAATACATCATTCTGAGTAGCCAAGTTATTATATGCACCCACATTTATTGGTCCGGCACTACTTCTATCTCTGATAATCCTTACGTTGGATAAGGCGGTTGCGGTGTCGCCCATTGCATTTGCTGCTTCAGCTTGCATTAATAAAACATCCGCATACCTATAGAAAGGCAATTTAGCTTCGCATTGTACCCTTGTTGGGATAATTGGTTTGCCTGTATTTATATCTATAGGATAAAATTTCCAAATCTGTTTAGGCTGGGACGTAGTGGAGTAAATACTAATATCGTAATTTAAAGATCTTCTTTTATCTGGACTAACAATCCATTTATGGTACCAAGTAGTACTAGTATCTATGTAGTAGTTTGAAGTATTACCATTAGATCCAAGCTTTGTTCCTAATCCATTTCTTCCATCTGTATTAAAATGCCAATCCAAACTCCAAATATTTTCATTTGTAGTTCCAGATACAAAGACATCCTTATACAAAGTTGGATCTTGGACGATTGAATATTTTTTTGAATTAACAAGTCTATTTGTAGTAGCAATTACATTTGCATAATCCTTAGTCCACATATACACTTCAGCCAATAGCGAAAGTATTGCCCCTTCATTAATATACAATGTGCTTTTCTGACTAGCATCAACCATATTTAATGCTAGTTTCAAATCGGGAATAATAATATTGGTCAGTATACTGTCCTTATTAGAGCGACCTATATATTGATTAGAGTCGAGAGATTCGTAAGGAGTGGTTCTTACTGGCATATCCCCCCAAAGCCTAATTCCCCAGAAGTACATAAATGCCCTAGCAGTATAGGCCTGTGCCAAATAATGGTTCAATTCCTTGATAGAAATTTGACTTCTATTATAAATGTTGGGTAAATATTTTATATTCAGGTTTGCCCTTTGTATTTCATTAAAAATGCCTCCCCAGTCGGCCGCAGCAGTTACGGCATCTAGTCCATTTAAGGATACATTCACTTGGTTCTCACCTGTACCTCCGTAACTTAAATTATCCGATCTGGCATCACCCCACTCAGTAAACGTATTACTAAATACATTTTGAAGACCAGCATAAAGAGCAATGTTAGCCGCTTTTGCATCATCCTTTGTTTTCCAAAAAGCAGTGTCAATAATGGTAACTATTGGTTGCTGATCTAATTGTTTATTACAACTAGTAAGTGAAAACACAGATATGATAACTGTACTGTAGAATAATATCTTTTTCATTTGATTTAATTAAAAGTTTACATTAATACCAAAGCCTAATTCTTTCTTTCTTGGATAACGCCCACCGTCATATCCAGGCGTCAAAACACTACTCATGGATATTTCAGGATCATATCCTTTGTATTTTGTCCAGATGGCTAAGTTATTGGCAAAAGCAAAAACTGATACACTATTTATTTTAAGCTTAGAGCAAACTAATTTCGGCACCTGATAGGTGAATTTCAAATTTCTAAACCTGATAAAAGATGCATCTTCTACGTACAAACTACTGATGTATGTAGTGTTTCCTAACCCAGAATTAATCTTAGCTTTTGGATATATGGTGTTGTCACCCGGATGCCACCAAGATTGATGTATAAAGTCTACGGTAGGCGTATTGTTTACCGTGCTTATTAAGTTCATATTATAAAATTGGGCATTATACAGTTTATTACCCCAGCTAATGTAAAGATTAAAGGACAATGAAAATTGTTTGTAGGTGAAAGTATTCGTTATGTCTCCTGTCCATTTCGGAATTGCATTTCCCAAAACAACCCTATTTCTATCATCAATAGTGCTATCTCTTTTTCCCGTAGTTGGGTTTATGTTTTGCCATATCATATCACCACCTCCTAGTTTAAGACCGTTGGTAGAAATTTTATTTGGTATACCAGTATATGGTTTTCCATTTAATAAATATGAAGTATCTCCTGGACCATTAATGTTTACTGTTAATCTTTCCCAATCAGAAGAATAAGCATTCGAAGCATCGTATTGATAAACACCCAAAGCTTTATAGCCATATAAATTACCTAGTTGACCACCTTCTGCTACCTGCCAAACATTATTATTATTTGTAGTAGGTAGTAGTGTGGTGTGTTTGTATAACTCTAACACTTTGTTACTATTGAAAGACATATTAAAAGATATGTTCCACGTAAACTCTTTGCTTTTGTAAGGGAATCCACTAATTAGAAACTCAACTCCTTGGTTACGGATTGAACCAATGTTTACAGCTGCAAAATCATACCCAGTACTCTTGTCTAGTGGAGCACGATATAATAATTTGTCAGTGGTTTTACTGTATAAATCAAGTGTAACGTTTAAACGTCCCTTTAATAGGGCTAAGTCCATCCCAGCATTAATTTGCTTTGTTTCTTCCCAACTTAGTTTAGGATTACCCAATATGTTACTTGCAGTAATTCCTGAATTATAATTATAAAAATCATTTCCCACTGTGTATTGGTTACTATACTGGTAAGGTGCTACTTGGTCATTACCAGTAAGCCCATAGCTAAGCCTTAACTTTCCATCATCTAAATATTTCCTACTCCAGTTCATGAAGTTTTCATCAGAAAAACGCCAACCTAATGATGCTGCACCAAAGTACCCCCACCTGTTACCAGGTGCAAACCTTGAAGAACCATCCGCCCTGAAGGTGGTATTGATCATATATTTTCCTAAATAGGAATCACCAAGTCTAGCATAGTATGATTCGGAAAATATTCGTTGTGAATTGGGCGTCGATAGAGACCTGATAGTTGCAGCATTTACAGATAGAACTGATTCATTTGCAACCAAGTTTGTTCCCCCAGAAAATGAATTCTTTGTAAAAGAATTATCAGCGCTAACACCTAAAACACCTGAGATTGTATGACCGTCCTTAAGTATTTTTGAATAATTAAAAAAGCCCTGTACTTGCCAGAATGTTGCAAGGTTTAAGCTATCTCCAATTGCATCATTTTGGGTACCTACTGGATTTAAAATATATGGAGAAAACGTAAGGTTGCTGCTAATGTTTGTAGCGATATTTGCGTCAACAGTAAACTTCAGCGATTTGCTCAATGCGTATGTCAATGAATTATAGATGCTTCCATTATATATATCAAACTTGTTTTTTCTGAGCATTACATCAGCAATAGGATTATACGATCCTGAAATGGGTGGCGAAAACGAGCCATCAGCAAGATATATCGGTAACCATGGAATACGAGGTATTGCCTGTGCGAGTACATTGCCATCGCTTATTTTATTCTCAGTTTTATAGGATAGCTGTACTCTTGTAGCAAAAGTTAGTTTACTGTTGGCTTTATAATCAACATTGAAACGTCCTCTCGCAATGTTTGACCAACTGTTTAATACGATACCTTTATCTTGTAAATATCCAAAACTTCCAAAGTAGGTTAATCCTGGTGTGCCTCCACTGATGCTTAAATCAGATTGGCTTCTTATGCTAGTTCTGGTTAATAAATCCTGGTAATCATTGTCTATATAGTTTACACCAGGATTAAGACTGTCGTTATTAACCGTATTATTTTTTACTGCAAATGAACCCCTTTTCAAATCATACAATCGTCTGTCGGCAGCATTGGCTTGCGGTAATTTATGCGATAACCTTCCAAAGCTAGTTGTTTGTCTAAAATCAATTCGTGCTTTACCGTCTTTACCTCTTTTGGTAGTAATGATGATTACCCCATTTGCAGATCTAGCTCCATAAATTGCCGCGGAGGCGGCATCTCTCAATATTTCTATAGATTCTATATCGTTTGGATTTATTCCATCCATACTTGTTCCTTGTGCGCCATCAATGATGTATAATGGATTAGCACCCGCTTCAATTGTAGCTGTTCCTCTAATACGAATAGAACTTTCTGCACCTGGCCTGCCAGATTCTTGAGCTATTTGTACACCGGGCGATTGTCCCTGCAAGGCATCAAAAACATCCACTGCTTGTCTTTCCGCAATTTGTTTTGAATTTACAGAAGATATTGCCCCAGTTACATCACGTTTCTTTTGCGATCCATAACCTATAACAACTACATCATCAAGATTGGATGTGCCAGGGGTTAGATTAACATCTATATTGGTATGATTACCTACTTTAACTTCTGTATTCATAAAGCCAACAGAAGTAAACACTAAAACAGTTTTAGCATTGGGAACATTGATAGAATAATGTCCTTTCGCATCTGTAATTGCCCCAATATTTCCTTGCCCTTTAATGGCAACGCTTACTCCCGGAACGCCCAATCCAGCTGTATCCCTTACAAAACCAGATACTTTTACCTGTTGGGCATAAACTGACAAAGACGAGGTGAAAAACAAAACAATAAACAAGCTAAGTACGACAAAGACAGTCTTTTTCATTATGGAAACATTTTTAACTACAACCTTAAATTAAATTTCGTCAAATAGAATTATATCATTAATACAAATTGAAAGCATAACAATTCATTGACCTGCTATTAATTGTTGCGGTAAAAATAGGTTGGGTTTTTCTTATTTTTCAAAAAAAATCCGGTATCGTTACCGGCAACGGTTACGAATATGAAATAAAAATTCATTACAAATATTCGTTATTGGGAAATGAAAAAAGGACAAACAATAATATTATTTCAATTCTGATACTTGTTTGGGAAGAATTGAAAATACATGAGGCAAAGACGTTTTGAAACGCTGGTAAGTTGCTGTGGAAATATTTTTTATACTAAAGGGTTCTATACGAACGTATTGTTTGTTTTCTCCTACTATTCTACCATATTTGTACTCATATGTAAACCATCCATTAGGATCTGTTTTTACTTCTTTTAAATCTAAGTTGGGAACACATATAAAAAAATTAGCCTTTTCTTTTTTTAAAGTTTGGGTACCTAATTTATTTTCTCTTAGTGCTATGTAAGCTTCTTTAGCTGTTTCGTAGGCTGGGTCTATCAGTTCAATATGCTTGGCTAGCAAGCTGCGATATCGGTATGTATTACCATTCTTAAAGTTATACAACTCTACAAAAACCTTCGCAATTGTATCTTTCATGTAAGGATAATGGGTACAACCAAGTATCAATGTGTTAAGTGGTAATGTAATGTTTTGTTCTTTCATTTTTTCTAAGAGCGTTACTAAATGATAACGAACGTAGTTAGCTGGGTCATTAATTTGTATATCCAAACAGTTATTTGGACAATTTGGATCGTATTCGCACAATAGTTTATTGTTAGATTTATCAAAATTATAGGCAGGTAACAAACTAGTATCTATTGACAGTTTATTGTTTTTTAAAGATGGGCCACGATAGTTATTCCTAGTGTAAGAAGCTGTATCATTATAATAATCATTATCCCTGTCAATACTCTCAGCTAATCCCACACCTCCTTGACTTACTATACTAAGCTCACCAATACCCAGATAATTTGCAGCCAATGAATTTATAGTTCGAGGATAACCGTTTGAAGCTACAGTTCCAGCAGTGGCAAATACCCCAATAGTCCCCCTATGTTTTTGTTGATAAAGTAAAGTAGCTTTAGCTCCTGCGTCTATAACTCCTAAACATGGAACTTCCGATTTGTTTTGTTTCAGAAATTCTTTCATATCGCTTAGTGCATAAGCAGTAGCGGTATTACAGGCAACTACAACCATCTTTACTTTGGCTTTATTAGCAGAAATCCATGTTTTGTTACTAGGATTATCATATTTATCTGCCAGCAAAAATTGAAGGTTTTTCAAAATGTGTTCCTTTAGTAATTCGGTTTTTCCTGTAGCAGCATAATTCCCATAAGGCATATTAGCTTGGTCTGCAAGGTATTCAAACTGTTCTTTTTCAAAATCGGGCTTGCCGTCAGAACCTAGTTTCCCTGTTTTATTATTAAAAGCATCTAGCTTCAGGATAGCTTCAAAAACGGTTAGCCCGCCAGTTCCAGAATCAAATATCCCAATTGGTAAGTTTTTATTAAAATTAGTGGCTTTTTGGGCATAACTTATGGTAATTATTGGTACTAATGCTAATATAAGTAGAGATTTTTGTAAATATTGCATATGATCCATTATTGTTAATTATTATAAAGTGGTAATTTACTTCTTTTTGTAACCCTTATTAATTCAATTAAAAAATATATCTGAGACAGCTTATTTAGTAACTATCAACTCTTAACTTGATGTACAAATTATACTTTTCTGGTTTAGATACACTAAAGGGAGCGCGGGTATATTAGTAATTATTCTTCCAAAAAAACATTCATTATAAATATATAAGCAATTTTGTTTTTATGTGTTTTTTATAAATAGCAAAATAATATATTCGTAAAAAATTATTCAATTGCCTTGTAAAAGTTCCTTTTATACTTTTTCTCCTGAGTTGGGATAATGTAATTTTTTTGGGTATGTAAATATAATTAATAACAGTTTGTTTGATTGCCATCTATATTAAAGCATTAAATAAATGAATAATGATAAAAACGGTATTGTCAATAGAAGATGATCAAATGACACAGTTGCTCAATAGAATAACCCTAGAAGATGCAGGTTTTTGTGAGCAAATAATTGAAGCAAACAATGGGAAAGAAGCGCTTTTATTGTTTGAACAAATCGAGAAAGGGAGTAAAGGAAATACGGAAATGCCTGATGTGATTTTGTTAGACCTAAACATGCCTATTATGGGAGGATGGGAATTTTATGATAATTTCAATTCGATGTTTCATAAAGTTATTTGTAAAACAAAAATATTTATCCTTTCTTCCAGTCTTAATCCCGAAGATAAAAATCGCGCTTCGAAAGAAGAATACATAACCAATTTTCTGGAAAAACCTTTAGATTCAAATAGTTTATCCATCATTGCAAATTCATTTAGATAGCATTTACTTTATCTGAGTTTAATCACTGTTTATATTCATTTTTAAATGACTATCCGCTATTTGGTAATAAACATATTTCAAGCCAGTGAATGTTATTTCTACGATTGGAGAAATAACATGGAATAATATGAGTGGCTTTGTGTTATAGTATGACCTAAATGGTTCAATTAGATTTCTCCTATCGATACAATGACGTGGCTTGCAAGTTGTTGATTTTGAATAATAAAAATATTATAGAAAAATTATATTGCACGTCCTTTAGATTTGCTTTAGCAATTAACTGTTAAAATATTACTACTACTATGGTTTTCTTTTTTTGCTTCTTTTTTTCTTTTGGGTATTCACATTAATTTGTGAATAACCTAACCCGCAGCAAGGGCTCATTATTTTCACGTCAAG
>CANCVE010000121.1 GCA_947381435.1 Chitinophagaceae bacterium | reverse complement strand
TCAGAATAAAGTAAATGAGATAAGAAAGGTTACGGCTGGGAAATTTAATATCATTACCCTTACCGAGGCCGGTATTCAAATAGATATTCCCGAACCTCATGACACTCTGGAGGCAAATGCTACCGAGAAATCCACCGTAATACATCAGTTAACAAAGCAAAATGTGTTTAGTGAAGATACTGGCTTGGAAGTATTTGCCTTAAATGGAGAGCCGGGCGTAAAGAGTGCTCGCTATGCTGGTGATGGTAGAGATTTTCAGGCTAATATTGATAAACTGCTACTGAATCTTTGGGGTATTTCTGAAAGAAAAGCACAATTTAGAACCGTTATTTCTTTGATACTTGATAACAAGGAATACTTGTTTGAAGGTATTTGTAAAGGCACCATTCTTTCTGATCAGAAAGGGGGTGAGGGATTTGGATACGACCCTGTATTTGTTCCAGAAGGTTCTACCAAATCCTTTGCAGAGATGACAATGGACGAAAAGAACCTCTTCAGCCATAGAAAGAAAGCGGTAAGTAAGTTGATTGATTTTTTATCGAGTATTTAGTTCAATGACTTAATGCAATCTGCTTACCAATTTATATTAGTTGGTAAGCAGATTGCATTATTAATGTTACAATTTAGTTCCCTGATGATTTGCCTATCAATAGCCTGCCGCCCAAATTGTTTATCACAGTTTTATTCTTTACTTTATCAATAGTAATACTGGATATAAGTAGTCTGTACTTTGAGCGATTAATAACTCCATCCAAGGTTAAAACTGCACTAGGAAAACTCTTACTTTCAAACTGGTAAAGCTTTGTAAGTGAGTCGATTGACTTATTTAAATCAAAGGAAATACCTTTCTTGTCGGTACTATCTGCTATAATCAGTATGCTCGTGTGAGGATCGAAACAAATTTTTATTTGCTTATCAGCTGCGTTAAATTCGGCAGTATCTTTCGATTCCTTAGCGTCATAATTACTAAAACTATAATTATCAATCTCATAATCATAGCCCTTTACATCTATTATATTCTCTGCGGTATCTGTATAATCAAATCTAGGGTCTGTTTCCTCACTTTCATAATTAGCTACATATTTTACATCCATCAATGAAAGAACTTTTTCTTGATTGCTAGTATAGTCGTCAATCTTCTTCTTGGCGTTTTCTTTTATTAAAGTATCCAAATTCTGTATAAAATAGGGTTGCAAGGTTTTGTATCCATGATTCGAAATAATATATTCAACCACAGAACTAAGTTGCTTTCTATCCTTAAATGATGGTTGCTTAGTAGCCTTAATTGCTTTCCCATTAATCAGCAAGTTATTCTTGGTTAAAATAGATTCAAAGTGACTCTTTTGGCTATTGAGCGAAACACCAAACGCTCCCCATGGGCCAAAGGAACTAAGAAAAGCAAGCACACAAAGCGACTGCGAAATGAGCTTGATATTCTTGTGTTTGCTGATGGAAAAATAGGCGGCAATAAACAATAGCCATAAGGCAAGTAACATCACAAAATAGCGCAACTCAGTGATGCCATAATCGCCGATTCTTTTCTTTATGGCAAAAAATAAGAGTATTAGCAAGGGGAATATGGCATAATAAAAGAAGCGTGAATAGGTAAGTATCCATTTGTTATTTAACTCAAAACGAACAGGATGAATAAGTAAAAGTGACAGTATACCTGCTACGGAAAAGAATAAAACCAAGTACGAAACCCAACCCATTGGCCATTGATGTGTGTATACTATTTTGCCCATGTAGGCATACAGGATTACAAGATAAATGGTGATGATGGGGAGCAAAACATACTGCGTAAATATTTTTAATCCCTTTGGATAATCGCTACTTTCTTCCAGCTTGGAATAGTTGGCAGGAAAGCCTGCCAAGAAGAACCAAGTATTAAAAATACCCGTGAGAACAATCCATAAGTCGGCGTAGATATCATTATCAATCTTTACAGAAAATAACTTTTGCACGGCTAATATTGCCAATGCAAGTCCGGCATACAGTACGCCGGTATATAAAAAAGAGGTGAGTATACGGAGGAAGATTATTTTGTTGTATTGCCAGAATCCGTTTATTTCTCCAGGTTTTGTAAATGGGATGAAGGCTATTAGCCAATGTAATCCTAGAGAAAACAGCGTAAAGCGTATGCCAGTTGTTAGTGTAATGGATTTTGGTAATGAAAAATAATAGGCTATCAGGCAAATAACTCCAACCAATTTAATGGATAGTTTTAGTGTTTTTGATAGTTCTTTTCTTTCAGAATAAACCACAATTGCCACCTGCAACAACATACTCAGGTAGCAGCACATTGCCGCATTTAGATACCATAGGTGAGCATCTCTTTGAAAATAGTCCAAATGCGATAGAAGAATGCAGAATATACTTCCTACTATGGCAGATACTATTGCAAGGCAAAATCTCTTGAATGTACTAAGCGCATTGCCTATTAATGTTTCTAAAGAGGGCAGTTTCATAATGATTAATTTTTATAAAAATAAGTGAATTTTAAATTTTACTGGCACTTATTCTTCATCCCCTGCTTTGTTTTGATTGCAAAAGCAGGGAGGTTTATGTTAAATAATTGGCGAGTCCTTATTGCTTTTAGTAATCAGAAAGGGAAATATGCCCAAAACATCCCTACTTCTTAATAAAACTTCAGGACTTTTCGCTTGAAAGTCCTGAAGTTTTTATAAAATCTCAATACATTTCATCTAAAAGTCCTGAAGTTTTTGTTTCACTTAGATACTTTTTGTCCAAATGTCTTGAAGTTTTCTTAAAACTTCAAGACTTTTGACTCAGAAGTCTTGATGTTTTTATAAAATCTCAAGACTTTTCACCTAAAAGTCCTGAAGTTTTTGTTTCACTTAAAGACTTTTGATCAAGACTTAAAGACTTTTTTATGAGAAGTATAGATGTTTTGCTTGCAATTGAGGCATTTTGAGCTAAAACACAACGTAGCAAACCAAGTTTTAATTGAATGCTAATCATCTTCCTGTTGTTGTGTAACAATAAGTGCAGCGGGGAGGAAAAGGGGTATGATATTAAGAAAGGCACTGTTGCAAATGAAATGCGAATACTGTATCTACTACTATATATCTCTTTCCGAAAAATGTGATCAATGCAACAACGTAGCATTGTCTATGTGTCCTTTTTCTTAAACTACTTATACTCTAATCATATGTTACCTATGAGTCTATGAACCTATGTGTTGAAGCTCTTTACTACTCCATATATCACTTGGAAACATTTAAACTATGTGATAGGTTATAGTTTGAATATAGAGACAGACGATAAACATGCGTAAATTCAGAAGCTAATATAAAAAGAGCGGCGAACAGTTGTGTCCAATTATTTAGTTCTGATTGCCACCACAGGATCCATTTTGGCAGCGATAGATGCGGGTATAATACCAGATAGCACGCCTAATATCACACAAATACTCAATGCCAAACCAACTATACTAGGAGAAATAAAAATAGGAAAGGGAAGTACACCGCTCAGTATTACTGCCAATATCCAAACAAAGAAGAGTCCAATCAGTCCGCCTACTATACATAGAAAAGCGCTCTCAATTAAAAATTCGGTTAGTATGGTGCCGCTTTTTGCCCCGATTGCCTTCTTCAATCCTATTTGGCTTGTGCGTTCTCTCACCGTAACAAACATAATGTTGGCAACCCCAAAAGCACCTACTATCAAACTCAACCCTGCTATTGCCCATCCACCAAGATTTATTTGGGTAAACAATGTGTTTAATTTATCCGCAAAAGAACTTATGTCGTTTAGGCTAAAGTTATCATCTTGTTTGGGGCTGAGTCTTCTTATTTGCCTAACCACACCTTTTAAATCATCTTGCAATGCCTTGGTTGTAACGCCTTCTTTCCCTTGTATAAGTATGGCCGGGTTTGACTTATCTGGATTATATAAGCTGGCAAAATAAGTGTAAGGGGCAATAAGGGCATTATCAAAGTCGAATACGTTAGCAAATGATTGTCCTTGCTTTTTTATTACTCCAGTTATCTCCAATTTTCGTCCCTTAAAAGTAAGTTCCTTTCCTACTGCATATTTTGCACCTCCATATAATTGAGTGGCAATAGCATCGCCAATAACGACGGAGGGAGTGCCTCTAGTAAATTCACCTTCAGAAAGATAGCGCCCTATTTGGGTTTCTATTGATTGTATTTTACTAAAATCTTCTGTGGTGCCAAAGATGTTTATGTTCGATAAAATATTGTCCCCATAGCTTGCATTACCATTTTGGCTACAGAAAAAGGCTATGTTGCCTGTAAGATTAGATCGTTCTTTTATCGCATTTACTTCGGTAATTTGTGGTACAGGACGGCTAACATATTTCCACCATGGATAGTTTTCGCCTCCACCATACTCCCACTTATCTAGGTAAATACTGTTATTTCCTACTTGTTTTATGTCGCCTTGAACTTTTCTTTTGAGGCTATCTACCGTTGCCAAAACGCCAATAATGCAAAAGATGCCAAAAGTTACACCTAAGAGCGAAAGAACAGTACGTAATTTATTGGCTCTTAACTCACTAAAAGCCAATTTAAAGCTGTTCCAAAGTATGGTGAGCGTTCTAAACATAAAGTAAAAGTAAGGAATGCAAGTAAATGAAATATGAAAATTACCCTTTGGAAAGTATAGACTATCTGTATTTTTTTATTTATTTTAGATTAATAAGCACTTTATAATGTTTTGATGTTTATTTTTACCTTCATTTACGTGGCATTTGATTAACCCTTAATAAGTAAAATCTTTGATGAAGTATAAGTTTAACCCTAAGGGTTTTTTTATAAAACTTTTCTTTTTTGTTTTAGCACTCTTTGCACTATCCTTTCCACTATTGGCTCAGAACTATGCTGACGGCTCTGGCAGAGGCTCATTGCAACATTCCATTTTTTGGCTTACTTGGACTAATGGGCTTACTAGTCAGCCACCAGGATCAGATAGTAGTATTGTAACTGCTGGTGTTTACACTTGGCAATTTACCCCTGGCGTTAAAGTTATTGCAACTGTTAGCAATATAAACCCTATTACAAAAAACAGTGCACTCAGACCCTACACTAGTGGTAGCAATGCATCCAATCCAGATGGATTTGGGGTATTATATCCTGGCTTGAAGGGTCAAGGCTTGCGTGATTCTCTTTTTGCCGCAAATATAAAATTTGATATTTCAGTCGATTTACAAATGTTGATTAATGGAACCTGGAAAAGTGTTGCTTTTCCAGGGTTGGTTGTAGGAGATGCAGAAACTTTAGCAACAGACCGCAATTTCTCGAATCTTAATGAGTATATAAAGGCGAGTGCTGTAGATGCAAATACTAGTTGGCAGTTATTGGATTTTAGAAAAGAGTTTTACAGTCAATTCCCGCAAGATTATAAGATAGAAATTAGTAATGGTGGAAAGGACTTTAAGGCCTTTATAGACAATTCCATAAATACGAATGATGGTGGTGATAACTTCCTACAGTCTGTTATGTTTGCTAAAAATGCACGCAGTTTAGCAAATATTCAAACGCAAGGTAGAGGTTACACTGCAGTTTCATTGGGTTTGGTAGCACCTTTCGACTTTGGTGACGCACCTTCTTCATTTGGCAATGCAGGAAGTTACATAAGTGATGTAAATTATAGTACCATCCCAAAACTAGTAGATAGTGTTTATACTGCAATGACGATGCCTCAGATAAAAGTATCTCCATATACAAAATTGTATCTAGGAAATGATAATACAGATGCGGATGGCAATCCTCCAAATAGTCAAGCAGCATCTATTGACAACTTCACTAATTACAATGATGAGGACGGATTTAAACTCTCTTCCCAACCGGGCATATACGTAAACAATGCCAACAATTTGTTTATGACCGTGACTGCAACCAACAAACAATCAACCCCTGCAACAATTTATGGTTGGGTAGACTTTGATGGCAATGGTCTTTTTTCATCGAACGAATTGGCTACTGGTATTGTGCCGGCAGGTGCAGTTTCCCTGCCCGTGCTATTAACTTTTGATTATGGCAAATTCGGTAAAATTATAAAACAAGGAACTACTTATGCAAGGTTCAGGATTACTACTACCAAGCTAATTGATAATCCTAGTACAGCTACCGTTGATGAAAGAAGTACGGGAATTGCAATAGATGGTGAAACCGAAGACTATAAGCTGAACGATATAACATTTGGTAACATTTCTAAACCTATTGGCGTGGATGACGTGGACAGCACCCCTATCAGAACTCCTATTACTAATATTGTAAAAAGTAACGATTTAATAAATTCATACTTTGCAACAGTGAATATTGCAAATCCTCCTACTTCTGGGAAAGCCATTGTAAATGTTGATGGTTCTGTTACTTACACCCCCGATAGCAGCTTTACGGGTATAGACACTTACACTTATACATTAACAACCCCTGCAGGATTAGCATCAGATCCTATAAATGTGGTTGTATTTGTAAAACCAAAAGGGGTTTATGACTCTGTAAATACACCGATCAATACATCAATTGATATTAAAGTAAAAGCAAATGATGGAATAGAAGAATCGAAGAATCTGGTTTCTCTTGCTTCAAATCCTTCAAATGGTACGGTTACCATGAGTAGTGATAGTACTTTAAACTACACCCCCACTGTCAATTTTATTGGGTTAGATACTTTTACTTACATCCTTACCACTCCAGACAATATTTCATCCTCGCCAATAATGGTCATAGTAAAGATTGTCCCTCTCGGTGTTGATGATTTGGATAGTACATTTATTAATAAGCCAATAACTACTTCCCTAAAAGCAAATGATGGCAATGGGGCCCTGATTGACACATTAAAGATTGCAACAAATCCTGCAGATGGAACATTGAAAATAAATAAAGATGGAACAGTTACCTATCTTCCTGCCAAAGGTTTTACAGGAAAGGATACCTACACCTATACACTCACGGATAATGTAGGGGTTGTTACTCAACCTATTACAGTAATCATTTTGGTAAAACCTATTGGTGTATTGAATAGGGATACGACTATTGTAAACAATCCAATTAGCATTGATGTAAAGGCTAATGATAGTGCCAAAGGTGGTAAAGACGCTGTACAGATTACGAATACTACGAAACATGGAACTACTACGGTAAATGCAGATAATACAATTACCTATACACCCGATATAGACTTCATTGGTAAGGATACCTGCTATTACACGTTGGTAACGCCTGATAGTGTATCGTCTGCGCCCATTCCTGTTTACCTGACTGTCATTCCTCAAATAAAGAAAGCAGATATTTTAATTAGGAAAACATTGGACACTAAAGGAAAATTAATTGCAGGAGAAACTATAAACTTTACCCTAACTGTTTCTAATAACGGACCTGATAATGCTACTAATGTATTAGTTAAAGATACATTGGCAGCAAATATTGCAAATGCCACTATTCTTACTACACAAATAGGAACAGCTAACTATGATATTCCTAATAGAATATTGAGTTGGAATATAGGCAATCTATCTAATAGTCAAACAGTTACATTAACCTTTAAAACGATTATTGATAGCGGTACTTCCGTTAGTAATAAGGCTTATGTAACAGCAAAAGAACCTGATCCAGATACTACAAATAATCATTCTTCTATTGGTATAGTAGCTATACAGGTTGTTCCTGTGGGTGTACAAGATTTGGATAGCACATTAATTAATAATCCAATCATTACAACTGTTAAGGGTAATGATGGCACTAGTAACGCTAATGCATTAGTAACTGAGGGCACTAACCCCGCAAATGGAACTGTTAAAGTTAATCCGGATGGTACAATAGCTTATACGCCTAATAAGGGATTTACTGGAAAAGATACTTATACCTATACTTTAACTAGCGATAGTGGTATTGTGTCTCAACCTATCACGGTTACCATCAAAGTGAAACCTGTAGGAGTTCTAGACAGAGATACTACATATCAGAATAAAGTAATCACTTTCACTGTAAAAACAAATGATAGTGCACAAGGAGGAAACAATGCTGTAAACATTGTTTCAAATACAAAGAATGGTATTGTAAAAGTGAATGTAGATGGCACTGTTACATACACCCCAAATAATAATTTTGTTGGCAACGATACCTGTTACTATACCCTAACAACAATTGATAGTTTATCTTCTGATCCTGTTGCCATTTACCTAACCGTTCTACCACCAGTAAAGAAGGCAGATATATCAATAAAGAAAACATTCATATCCACTGGGAATTTGATAGTAGGACAAACTATTAGTTTCTCCATAAACGTGACCAATAATGGTCTCGATAATGCTACTGGCATTGTAGTTAGAGATACTTTGGCTGCTAATATAAGTAATGCAACCCTGTCACAGCCCCAAACTGGATCAGCTAGTTATGATAAACTTTCAAGGGTTTTAGTTTGGAATATTGGGAGTTTAACTTCAGGGTTGTCTACATCATTAACATATACTACAACCATTGATAGTGGCAAATTTATTGAAAATACAGCTTTTGTATCTTCGAATGAAATAGATCCTGATACCACAAACAATCGTTCGTCTATAGGGAAAGTGTCTATATTTCCAATGCCAATATTTGGTGTGCAAGACTTAGATAGTACTTTTATTAATGCCACTGTGGTAACAAGCGTAAAAGCAAATGATAGTGCTAAAAACGCATTGGACACGGTAAAGATTGCAACTAATCCAATATATGGAGTGGTAAATGTTAATTCAGATGGCACGATTTCCTACTTACCTAATATTGGTTTTACAGGGAAAGATACATATTCCTATACCCTATCAAATATTAATGGCGCAATTTCGCCTCCTGTTACAGTTACCATAAAAGTAAAACCAGTAGGTGTATTTGATAGAGATACTACATATCAGAACAAAGCAATCACCTTTGCCGTAAAAACAAACGATAGTGCTCAAGCCAAAAATAATACAGTTATTATTGCTACTGCCACAAATAATGGCACCATAAAATTAAATAACGATGGAACACTTACTTATACACCTAACGATAATTTTATTGGTAAAGACACTTGTTTTTATATGCTAGCAACTGCTGATAGTGTGATCTCTTCACCAATTGCTGTGTTTCTAACAGTTATCCCCCCTATTAAAATAGCAGATATCTCTATAAAAAAGACCTTAATTACAAGTGGTGCTCTAACAATAGGACAAACAATCAGTTTCACCTTAACTGCAACAAATAATGGTCCAGATGATGCTACCGGAGTCATTTCTAGAGACACGCTTGCAAAAAACATTAATAATGTAACCATCACATTAGACACAACTGGTATAGCAAGTTATATTAAAGTGTCGAGAATTCTATTTTGGAATATTGGAAGTTTAGCAGCCAACAAATCTACTACACTTACTTTTTCAACTATTATAGATAGCGGTAAATCGATTTCAAATACTGCTTATATAATTGCAAATGAATCTGATCCAGACACCACAAACAATTATTCTAAAGTTACGAAAGTACCTGTTTTGCCAATGCCCATTTATGGAGTTTCAGATTTAGATAGTACAATCATTAATAAAGCAATTATCATCAATTTAAAATTGAATGATAGTGTTAAGAATGCATTAGATACTGTAAAGATTGCTTCTAATCCTTCTAACGGAACAGTTGTATTAAACAGTGATGGAACAGTAACTTATACGCCAAATTTAGGCTATTTGGGCAAAGATTTTTACACTTATACGCTCACTAATGCCGATGGTGTTAATTCTTCCTCTATAAAAGTAACTGTTTTAGTAAAACCAGTTGGAGTAGATGATAAAGATACTACAGAGCAAAATAAACCAATAACGACTGCTGTTAAATCAAATGATGAGGCAAGTGGAAAAACAACCTCAGTATCAATTGTAAATCAGCCCACACACGGACAAATAGTTTTAAACTCTAATGGTACTGTTACTTACATTCCAGACTCTACTTTTATAGGAACTGATATATATAAGTATGTGTTGTTAACGGCTGATAGTTTAGCTTCTTCACCAATTACAACTACAATAGTGGTTACGCCACCAATACCTAAATCGGCCGATTTATCAATACTTAAAGAATTAACTACTAATGGTTCTGTTACAATTAGTGAGGAGATTACTTTTAAGATAACCATTATCAATAATGGTCCAAATGATGCTACTGGAGTTACTGTAACAGATGTGTTGGCTGCCAATTTGGAGCGTCCTACTAGTTTATACTCCTCTAATGTGGGTACCATCTCCTACAATACTAATTCAAGAAAAATAACTTGGAATGTAGGCGGTGTGGCTGCTGGTCAGGTAGTTACACTCACTTTCAACACCATTATAGATAGTGGTGCTTACTTAAATAATGCAGCAATTGTTAAAGGTAACGAGCCAGACCCTGACTCAACTAATAATATATCGGCAATTACCCCGATGCCCATTTACCCAGCCGATTTGTTTATTCCAAACGTAATTACACCAAATGGGGATGGTAAAAATGATAAGTTTGTAATAGTTGGATTGCCAAGATTTCCCAACAGTGGATTATCTATTTTTAATAGATGGGACAACATGGTTTATACAACACCAGACTATCAGAATAACTGGGATGGAACGGGGCTAAGTTCAGGAACTTATTATTATGTACTCAAATTAAAACTTTTTACAGGAGCTGTAGAAGTAAAGAAAGGCTGGGTAATGGTAATAAAATAATAGAGAATAAAGATACCGCCTTCCAAACAAATTGGTTTGCAAAAATGAATGACTCTAAATCATTTGTTACATCCAAATCACTAAATTATAGATATAAATGAAATTAAGAATATTCATAGTATATACACTTTTTAGCTTAATGCTACTCACTTCTACTGTTGTATACTCACAGCAGAACGTACAGTTCAGCCAATATGTCTTCAATAGCCTTACTATAAATCCCGCCTACACCGGTTATAAAGAAGATATTTACCTCAATGCGGTATATCGTAAGCAATACGTAAGCTTTCCGGGTTCCCCTTCCACAGCAGCTATTTCGATGGATGGGTTATTGAATAAAGAAAAGAAGTCAATAGGTATTGGTGGACATTTAACGGTAGATAAGCTTGGTCCGCAAGAAACTGTATCATTATTTGGTACTTATTCTTACAGAATTCGTTTTGATGAAGATGACACAAAACGACTTTGCTTGGGCTTAGCTGCTGGTTTCAATCAGTATTCGCTGGATGGTTCTGCTCTTCAATATGTTGATGCAAATGACCCTTCTATAAACTCTGCAAAACAGAGTGTTATCAAGCCCGATGCACAGGTAGGTGCTTTCTATTATACATCAAAATTCTACACAGGCTTGTCTGTTTTAAACCTATTTGCCTTGTACAATAATGGTTCAGTTTATTTGAACAATACAAATGTTTCAACCACCGAAAACATAACTTCCCACTTATATTTTACAATTGGAGGATTAGTTGCCATATCAGATAATGTAAAGTTGAAACCTTCTATTATGCTCAAAGAAGACTTTCATGGCCCTAGTAGTTTAGACCTTAATTTACTTGCCTTACTATCAGAAAAACTTTGGGTGGGTGCATCATATCGTTCTGCCGTTACTTTATGGCAGAAAAAATCGGTAGCCTCTGAGTTAAGTAAAAGTGGGGCGGCTTCGTTGATGGCAGAGTTATTTGCAACGGATAAGTTACGCATTGGTTACTCTTACGATTTTATAACTAGTGGACTATCAAACTACCAAGGAGGCTCTCACGAAATCTCTGTAGGACTATTATTTAACAAGAATGTTGATGCAGAAAGGATAAAGAGTCCCCGTTATTTTTAGTTGAGACGCTGTTTAATGTTGCGTATATTGTATGCTTAATATTGATTGAGTCTTATATTGCGTCGTTTTAAAACACAATTAGGCTTAAATAAGTGTGCTTAAAAAATAGCTGGGAGCCACTAGATAGAGTTTCAGTAAAATCATTTAATTATAATTATACAGTTGAACAGGGAATTACACATAATAAATAGTAGAAAATTAAGCTACAAAAGAGGTCTTATATTGGTAATCCTCTTATTGTTTATAGGGATTAAGTCTTTTTCTCAAGAAGCAAAGGGTATTCTCGCCACGGCAAATGATGCTTTCATAAAATACGAATATGCTAATGCCGCCAAACTTTACGAAAAGGTATTAGGAAAAAAGATTAATGATACATTTATACTCTCTCGTTTAGCATACTGCTATAAAGAGATGAACGAATATGAGGCATCCGAAAAGTATTATAATAAGCTAATAACACTACCAGGCATCAATCCTCAGGAATGGCTCTATTTTGGAGATATGTTAAAAAGTAATGCCAAATATGCAGCTGCCAAAGAAGTATATCAGCAATACAAACTGCAAAATGGTAAAGAAGATATTCATTATAAAATTGAAGGGTGTGATAGT
>CANCVE010000120.1 GCA_947381435.1 Chitinophagaceae bacterium | reverse complement strand
CACTTACATAAACACTGGTCCCTTTTTCATTAACAGTCAATCCATATAGAGAGCTATTTGCTTGTGTCCAACCTACTATTGTAACCGAAGTATCACCTTTTAACAATTTGAACACTCTTTGTTTTTCATTCTCGGCTATGTATAGTGTTTTTTGTTTATCCAAACATACGCTTGTAGGCTGATTTAATACCCCACTTCTAACAGCATTAGTGCCTGCTGTAGCACCAGGCGCCCACTTTACAACTCTATTGTTATTATAATCCGCTACATAAACATAACCAGAATCATCAACTGTAATTCCCATGGGTTTATTCAATTGATTAGCAGCCCCTCCTGCACCATTTCCGCCAGCTACCGTAATTCCTTCAGCAGCTCCGGGTGTCCATTTCTGAACTCTATGCTTTTCGGCATCTGACACATACACATTACCAATACTATCTACAAAAATACCTTTTGGGGATAGTACAACGCTAGCGTCAGACCCCCAGGAATGCCCTCCAGCAATAGTCAATCCTTGAGTTGCTCCTTTTACCCACTTTTGCACTCTTTCATTAGCCCAAGAATCGCATATATAAACGGTGTAATCTTTATCTACAAAAACTGATGTTGGCTGAACCTGATTTGCCGCATCACCATTTGAATTTCCACCTGCCACTGTGGTTCCGGAAGTTGCATTAGAATTCCATCTTTGCACCCTATCATTCCAAAAGTCTCCCACATATACAGATTCATCTTTATCTAGTGCTACACCCCATGGCTGATATAATTGATTGGCTTTAGGACCATAACCATTACCGCCTGCTACGGTTTTATTAGCAAAAAAAACAGGAGTAAGCGTATAATCAACTTGCTTTACAACATGATTGGCATTTTTCCAAACAATAGATTCAAGGTTGTTTATACCTCTCAATTTAAGGGTATCAAAACCCGAACAATTGCTGCCTACATTAGATAAGCTTGCCGAAGTAGATCTATTAAGACCAATAATTAATCTAGGATTGATTACTGTTACTCCTGACGCACAAGCAGAATTACTGGTAACCTTACATTGATAAGTAGCAGAAGTCAATATTGAATCTGTATAAGTTTTATTAGATGCCCCCGAAATAATTGTGTCATTTCTATACCATTGATATGTTGGAGCTGAGCCTGTTTCCGTTGCGCTTGCTGAAAATGTAACTTTTGTACCAACACAATAAAACTTATAGTCCACTTTTCCATTTTGTAGATATTGATCAGGCGATATTATTGCTGCATTTACTGTAGGAGAAATAGTACTTGTTACCAATACAGTATCTGTTTTGGTAAGTGGGCAACTACCTTTTACAGATGAAAAAGGCAAAGAATAAGTAATGGCATATTTACCATTTAAACCTGCGGGATTAAATTTTCCGTTTGAAACTTGTGTGCCACTCCAAGTGCCGCCTTTTGTGCCAGTTACAAAGGTTGATAAATCTATTAAACCACCACCACTACAAATTGGGGCAGTTGGTGCTATCCAAGATGGGGCTGAAATTTCTCCACCAGAAAGTATGGGTAAACTAATTGAATCTATTTTCGGCGTACCCGCGTAATAAAGTGCTGATGTAGTGTAGCTTTTCCAATTGGATGGGTTATTTATACGAACAAGCCAATCTGTTTGATTGGCAGCGGTAAATAAGCCATTGTATTTATAAAACAAAGCATTTCCTGTTGTTGGTGCTATGCTAAAGCAATTTAACTCGGGGTATGCACCAGATGCACCTAAAGAAGATTGTAAAGAAGCCCATTGTGTACTATTAAAACCCGTAATAATTCTCCCCTTACTACTAGGAAACGTAGCGATAGCTTTTGTTCCCCCATTAGGAATGAAACAACCATAAATAGGATCTGACGCCCAAACACCATCTTGCGCAATAAAGAAATTGTCGCCAGTGGCTTCTAAATTAAACTTTGCCGCAGTAACACCTGTGGCTAAATCGCTCATTAACCAAGCAGAATCGGGGTAAGTAAATTTTACTACATCGCCAGAAGTATTTCCCGTTCTTAGCGTTAAAACTGTTCCAGCAGGAATTGTTGCTCCTACTCTTTTCATTTTTACGCCACCTTCAGCACTCGTCCAAGTACTATCGCTACAATTGGCATATCCATTATCAGTTATTTGAATTTCTGTTCCGCTTGTAATATTCTTAAAACACACAAAAGTTATTTCATCTTGTGTTGTTTTATTCACAGCAACATTTACCCCAAGTATGGCTATGTCGCCTCTATTTAAAATAGTTTGGCTGCTTACTGTTTTTGAAACAATAATGATAAGTAAGAAAAGTAAAATGTTTTTTTTCATTCTGAGTATAATTAATGTTTAATTGAGATTTGATTTTGGAATTAGTAGTTACAATTTGTTTATTATTAGTTATTTCGTAAAATGTGTGAATTTGCTAAATTCTCTACGTCTATACCTTTAATTGCGAAAGAAGCCGTTGTTAGCATGATAGCAGTACAAGCAACTATCAACAAGCTCAATATTGAGTAAAATCTTCCTTTCAAAATCAAAAATTGTGGGTGATTAAATTGGGATAGTCCAATTATCTTAACTCTACGAATATATACAAAAGGACAATAGTACTTTAACCTTTTTATAGGTGTGTGGTTTGATTTGATAAGTGTGTGTCTGCTGAACTTTTATTTGATTTTTGAAACACTTTAAAGGCGATTGAAGATGCAAATGAATTAATCGAAACCATCTACAATCTCTTTTTTCCTAGAAAATCTAGCACCACTTCCTTTTTCCTTTGAGACACAAGTACATTATGTCCTTCTTCCATAATCAAGATGCCACCATCAGTTTTTCTATCATATACTTTTATGCAATCAGGATTTACCAAATAGGCATTGTGGGTACGGATAAAGCCTACCGGTTCTAATAATTCTTCGTATGAACGCAGGTTATGCGATACCAATATAGTTTGTTTGGGAATAACAAAGAATTTAGTGTATGCCCCTTCTGCCATGCAATAAATGATGTCTTTAATGTTTACCAGATAGGTTTTATCCAGATCTTTCAACACAATCTGTTTGCTAGTTTGCGTAGCAGATAATTGCTGTAGCATAATTTCGAATTGCTGTTGTAATGTTTTTTGGTGAACATTGGCAACAGCTTTTTGTAAACTGCTTTGCAATTCAAAAGCATCTACTGGCTTTAGCAAGTAATCAATAGCACTGTATTTAAATGCTTTAATGGCAAAATGGTTAAAAGCCGTAGAAAATATCAGCTGGAAATTGCGGTTGGGCACCTGTATCAAAAAGTCGAAGCCTGTGCCATCGCCCATTTCAATATCTAGTATGATGATTTGAGGAGCAAACTCGGCACATTTCATCAGTCCTTCCGCAACCCCTGTTGCTTCTGCTACTACATAATTCCCAAAAGTGGTAATCATATTTTTTAATGTAGCCCTTACTGCTTCATCATCATCAATCAATAAGATTTTAATCGGAATCATTTTGTATCAAAATTTAAAAGCTAGGTTAAAATAATCTGTTCTTTGTATAAAAGAGGTAAATATAGTTTAACCACAACTCCTTTTTGCTTAGCATCCTCTTTCACTAAGTATCTAGCCTTAGATTTTTGCTTTAGATTGAGCAAATAGATACGTTCCTGAATAATTTGATTGGCCCTGCTTATGTGCGTAGTGCTAGACTTAGCAACCTGTTGTAGTCCTTTGCCGTTGTCTTTAATGGTTATCAATAGTTCGTCGTTTACAATTGTAAAGTAGACCTGAATGCTTGCGGGATAGTCTATATTGTTTAGTCCATGTTCAATACTGTTTTCTACAAATGGCTGGATGAGCATGGGGGGTATAAACAACTCGTTTACTTCTACCGTATCCTCCGCAATAACCTCATACAACAATCCATTAGCAAATCTATTTGTTTGCACTTCAAAATATTCATACAAAAATTCCATTTCCTGCTCTATAGTAATGTACTCTTTATAGGTGCTTTCTAAAGTAGCCCGCATGATGTTGCTAAACTTCGACAAACTTGATACCCATTTGTTTTTGTCGTTTTCCTTTAAGGCAATTTTTTGTAGGGAGGTCAAGGCATTAAAAAGAAAGTGAGGATTCATTCTTGCCCTATTTAATCGTTGCTCTGCCTCTAATATTTCTTTTTTATTTTTTAAAGATTGTTGTCTCAAAAACAACGCAATAATAACCGCTACCAGCAAAGCAGCTATTGCAAAAGAGAAGTACAATTGCTTTTGCTTGGCTAAATCAACAATTGTTTTTTCATTTTTGGCTTGGTTATATTTTTCTTCCAGCTCTGCTACACTAGCAGTCCTTTCTAAGTTGGTGAGACTATCATTCAGTCCTTTTTCGAGTTCCTTATATTCCAATGCCTTTTTGTAATCCCCTTTTTCCTTCGCTATTCTAGAAATTAGGGCATAAGCATCAGCCATATTTGCTTTGTTTTCAACTAATTTATCCAACAGCAAAACAGAATCGGCACAGGTTTGGGCTGCATCATAACGATGCATCTGAACCAACAAATCAGCTTTATCATAATAAATTAATCGTAGCTCGAAATAATTTTTTGTATCCGTGTATTGAATGGCACTATCCAACAAATGCAAGGATTTGGGTAGATCTCCCTTTTCAAAAGCAATACTTTCCAAGCTTTGGAAAGCCCTAGAAATATCTTTCTTATCGGTTTGCTTTTTTGCCAGCGATAACAACTGATTGCTCAATAATTCGGATGTATCCAGACTTGTACTGTTTTTCGTATCCTGATAATGCCATAAATACCTACTGGCAAGGGTGTAAATCAGGTAATTCTTTAAACTTGGGTTGGTTATTTTCGGTAATAATTCAACTGCTTTACGTGTATATAGAATGGCTTTAGAGGCTTGCTTTATTTCATTAAATAGTTGTGCAACCATTGTATTGGCTATTGCAATCTTAAAAAAATCACCACTCAATTCTGCCGAGTTTAACATTTTTAAACTGTATTCCTGCGCTTTCCCAAAATCTGCTTTCAGATAGTGCAGATGCGCCCAGTCTCCGTATAAATTCATGAATAAACTGTCATGAACATTTTGCTCTTTGTATATTTTTTCTGCCTTTGCAAAGTAAAATTCCGAAGAGTCAAATTTGTTTTTATCCGATAATGCTCTTCCAATACGTTCATAACCTTTTGCGCTTTCGGTTTGCGCATTTGGCATACTAGTATCAGCCTCATTATTAAAATCATAATTTTCTAAGACGAATTTAGATTGAATGAAAAAAGCCTTGCTAATACCACTGGTCATTGCCCCATAATCATTTGTCTGTTTTATGGGGTTACTTGCATATTGGCTTGCAATTACTAGCCTTGAAGCGGTATTAGTTACATTGGAAATAGGTAGTTTGTTAGTGAAATTTGTTTCGGAAATATTATTGTTAGTGAATTTCCTGATGACTCTGGCCGCTACATTTGAAATTCCAATAGGTGTATAATTGGCTGAAATAGTAGAAACAACAAAGACTAAGCAAACAATTGAAGCATAAATTTTACTTAGCATAAGCACATTGTTTTTTTACATTTCAATATTTCTCAAATATATACCAAACAACTTTACTTATATCCTTAAAAGTTAGAAATAAATAATCAATTAGTCGTCAATTTAGTTTGTTTTTAATAGATTGGCTTTTTTGAACTACTTCCGTTTTCAGGTTAGCTTTATTTTAACTTCCTAGTATAAAAGCATTAAAATAAGGTATGATCCTGAATGAGTTACCTTTAAAAGTTGGTAGCTGATTTATGTTTATCTTTTTGAGAACCGAAGGCTAAAGCTAAACAAACTGGAGTAATTGGTTTAAACTAAATTTGAAGTTATATTTTCTTTTGTATTTGCCAAAAATGTCCAAAAGGATCTTTAAACATGCCTTGCCTGTAACCATAATCATGGTCGGTGGTTGCATTAATGAGTATTGCCCCAGCTTGTAAGGCTTTCTCCATTATTTCCTCCACATCCGGCACAAATAAACCTATTACAGTTGTAACTCCTTTTGCACTTATTGGTTCTAGTGCGCCATGCATTGTTTCGTGCACATGAAAAATAGCACCATCTATTTCAAACTCGGCAACATGAATACTGCCATCTTCATTTCTAAAGCAAAAGTGTTGTGTTGCACCAAATTCTGTGTAGAAATCTATGTTCAATGTTCCATTTGGAATGTGAAGTTCTGGTGCAAAATGTGTAAAATTATTTATCGAAGCCATTCCTTTATTTGTTGTAGAGGTTTGTAATACTACTTTATCAAAGGCAGATATTTTTCTTTGTTCTCTATAATTATCCAAACCAAGATAGCACCAAATACGCCCGCAATTGGCAATCCACTTTGATCTTGTACTATGTTTGTTAATATTATACCAACCATCACCGGAAAAATAATTAATGCGCCTAAAGCCCTAGTTCTAGGAATTATTACAAGTAGGCCTCCTACTATCTCTGCTACTCCAACTAGTGGCATTAACCAGCCAATTTCAGTAAATGCCAAAAATGCTTTCATCATTTTTTCTGGTAAGTCTTTGGGCATTGGCATGAAATGAATGAATTTGTCCATTCCAAAAACAATAAATAACAAGCCAAATAATAAGGATACAATAAATAGAACTTTACTTTTGATTGAACCTTTCATATAAAGGGTATTTTTTATGATTAATTAAAATTTAATTGCCTAAAATGATGTTACAGCCTAGCTTAATATGAAAAAAACTCATTGCTTTACTCCATTTTCAATTTCAAATATAATGGCAGTCATTAATAAAAAATACATTTTTTGATTATTTTTTTTAAATGCAGAAAATGTTGGAAAAAAGGATATTCTCAATTATAACTTCTATGCTAACAAGCAACCTCAAAAACATGTCTTATTTACCTTGCGTAATAGTTATATAATCAAAATAATCTCCATCTTCTAGTATTACATTAAACTTGCGAAAGGCGTTTGTTTTGTTTTCGTTCAGCTTTATAAGCATTGTATCACAATTGCTTCTTTGTATTTCGATGGTGCTATCTGCTAACTTTTCCTTACAATCAGTTAAGATGATGCCAGTAATTTGTGGTTGTAAATTTAAATAAGTAGCATTCTTCATTACGCTGCCAATCCACCATTTTGTACCAATTGTATTAACCAGAACTGTTTGCATATTTTTATTAATGCTAAAAATTTTCTTAGCAATATGAATACTATCTGTTGCGCCATTATTTTTAGCACACGATAGGAGAGTGGTAGAACCAATTAGTATCCACAGAATAGAACTTTTGTATTTCATTATTTTTTGTTGTCAAATTATTTGAGGGTAAAGATTTGTTTTTTAAGAATGTAAACATTTTTCACTAGATAATAAATGCCCTCATAGTTTCCTTAAATTAAAATATAAAATGAAATCCTACGCCTAAATAGTTCAATCCATAAGAATTGAGGGATGAATTAAACAAGAATTGATCTTGAGAAGAGTTCTCCGACTTTGTATTAGTTGTTGTGCTTACATATTGAACAGAAACAATATTGGGTATAATAATCTCTAAATTAAGCTTGTTGAAAATTCTGTAAGATATCCCGGGTGTTAAATGTAATAGGCCACCATTTTGTTTTATCGTTCCCGAAGATACGCCCAATGTGTCAGTAATTTCTTGCTTATTATTTAAATATGACAATCCTGCTTCAGTAAAAAAATAAAAGTCTTTGGCAAGAGGTTTATAATTTCTAAAAAAGATTCCGAGCATAAATTGATTTACTTTCAGATTAACGTAGTCTACACCATTGTAGTAATTTGAAATTGAATTAGGTGAGTAGGAAATGTTAAAGCCGTAAACAGTGTTTTCTTTAAAACATTTACCAAAAGAAACGTTGTAGATGCCTTGCTTGGTGTTTGAATTTTTCTGAGAACCCAAATAATTAATACTAGAATTGTAATATGCAATTTGTCCTCCCAATAAAATTGCGTCTTTTTTTATTTGTCCATTAGCAAAATAAAAACAATTGATTGTGAATAAGATGGATGCGATTTTTTTTGTCATTTTTAAGGTATTGTTTTAATAAAATTGAATATGAAACAAGTGTATCACCACTCACTTTTTTTAATTAATAATAAAGCATTTGGTTTCCATTGAATGTAACTTTCAAGTTTTATGAACCGTACGCTTTTATTTTTTTCAAAGATGTATTTTTTCCATCAATCCATGAAATATTTCTTCAATATCAGAAAAAAAGTATACTAGAGTACCTTTTTTTCTTCCATGAAAACAAACATAATGAAACAATTAGGGCGTGTTTTATCCCTTCATCCATCTCGATTATTCCTTCATCCATTTCGATTATCCCTTCATCCATCTCGATTATCCCTTAATCCATCTCGATTATTTCTTCATCCATCTCGATTATCCCTTCATCCATCTCGATTATCTCTTCATCCATCTCGATTATCCCTTTATCCATCTCGATTGTCCCTTCATCTATCTCGATTATCCCTTTATCTATCTCGATTATCCCTTCATCTATCTCGATTATCTCTTCATCCATCTCGATTATCCCTTCATTTTTGAGAGTATAAAGTAGTTTAGGTAAACAGGAGAATTAGTATTTAATGGCATAAAATAAGTGAAATAGCGCTTTGTGACAGTATTAACACCTCAATTGATTGAAACTTCTAAATAAGAACTCTCTTCGTTTGAATTGACCGAAAGGAATTGTGGCCGATTAAATTTTATCACGCATATAAATTTAAATTATGGCAACGAACAAAGTTAGTAAAGCAACAATTGAAGGTATTTTGATTGACGAATTGGGTGGTGTAGCACACGATGTTTCTCAATCGATGTTTGAACTTAATACATCTACATTTTCCGATCCCAAACCCATTACTGAAACTGAAATGGGCATTATTATTACCGATTTTATTAACAAACGTACTATTTACAAACAAGGCGGCACCGCGGCTAAGAAACCTTACGAAACAGCCCATAAAAGAATTTTGGATTGTTTGTTTTTGTTTATCCTTTATGTAAACAAAATTGCCAACGGTGATGAAACAATTTTAAAGTTGAGTATGCTACCTTATTCGGATGGCAGTAATACTTCTGTTTCACGCATTCAAAATGGAGAAGTTCCGGGAGATTTGCATTATGTACCTGGTGCAGGTGGCACTGCAATAATTAGTTGTGCCTTTTGGGGTACAGGTGTAAAATATTTTGCATTTGTCGTAAAAGGCTTTCTTCCTGCTGGTATTTTTATGAGTATTGATGGACAACTTTCATTGCCTGAAGGTGCAACAATGCCTGCGCTTATTTTGAACATTAATGGTAAACGCGAAAAGAAAATTACTGGATTAATAACTAAAACAGATTATCAATTGTATTACGTAGTTGTGTATGGCGGCGTTGTAAGCGGCCTAAGCCTACCGTTACTAATAGGTTGTAAGAATTAAATTATTTTTTTAATATTTTAGAACATTAGAGGTTGCTCAAGTATGAGTACCCTCTTTTTTTTTACGTTTTACCCTATTGTAACCTAGGTAAACCTGATAATCTGGACGATAATATTTATGTTGATGTACAAAAAACGGGTAGAGTATCCGTGTTTTAACGGATTGTTGGGTATTTAATTTTATGGGTACTTTGCTATTGCTAATGATAGCAACAATCAATTATTTTTATGCCCCAAGCCGTAAACAAAGAAGGAATATTGATAGAATCGGAATATGACTTTGAAAGATCTGTTGAATGGAAGAATTTAGCAAAGGCGCATTTGCAAACCCACCCATTCTGTCTTGCCTGTGGATGTAAGTCTGTGTCTGGGTACTTGTCTGTGCACCACAAGTATCCTTATCAATTGTGTAATGCGGTAGGGCGTGCCGATTTGGTTTTTGACGAACGCAACTTAATAACTCTCTGCGATGGAAGGGGAAGCGAAGAGCACCATTTATTGTTGGGGCATCTGGGAGATTGGGCCTCCTTTAATCCTGAGGCAATTACAGATGCAACAACAACTTTCTTTCAAAAGAAAAGTGCTTTTATTCGCTCCAATGAGTTATGGATTACAAAAAGTAAAAATAAACCAAACTGCTTAGAAAAAATGAGCGAAATGGAAATAAATGCATTGAAGATAAAGTTAGATTTGGTGTATCCGATAAAATCAGTAGAAATAAAAAGCCTAAAAGCTGAATTTGTTATGCGAAGTAAATAACATTAATACAAAAAAAGTCCCAAACAATGTAACTTGTCTGGGACTATAACCCTCAATACAATAAAATATTATTTAGATAGTCTGGCTTGCAAATTAGTGTCTAATGCATCCAAAAACTCTTCTGTGTATAAGTAGTGTTCTCCATGATTAACTTTATTGCCATAGATACAAACCGCTAAATCTTTCGTCATCTTACCGCTTTCAACTGTTTCTACGCAAACTTCTTCAAGTGCATGGCAGAAATCAATCAAAGCTTGGTTACCATCTAATTTACCACGGAATTCTAAACCTCTTGTCCATGCAAAAATAGAAGCAATTGGGTTAGTAGATGTTGGCTTTCCTTTTTGGTGTTCACGGTAGTGACGTGTAACAGTACCGTGTGCAGCTTCTGCTTCCATAACAGTTCCATCTGGAGTAACCAAAACAGAAGTCATTAAACCAAGGCTACCAAAGCCTTGCGCTACAGTATCACTTTGTACGTCGCCATCATAGTTTTTACAAGCCCAAACAAAGTTACCATTCCATTTAAGCGCACTAGCTACCATGTCATCAATCAAACGGTGTTCGTAAGTAATGCCCGCTTCTGCATATTTAGCCTTGAATTCATTTTGATAAACTTCTTCAAAGATGTCTTTAAAACGACCATCATACTTTTTAAGAATGGTATTCTTAGTAGAAAGATACAACGGCCATTTTTTGGCTAATGCCTGATTAAAACAAGAACGGGCAAAACCAAAGATACTTTCATCGGTATTGTACATTGCCAAGGCAACACCATCACCCTTGAAATTGAATACTTCGAAAGATTGTTTTGTTCCATCTTCCCCTTCAAAAGAGATAGTCAATTTACCTTTTCCTTTAGTTACAAAGTCGGTAGCACGATACTGATCACCAAAAGCATGACGACCAATACAAATAGGAGCAGTCCAGTTTGGAACTAAACGCGGCACATTACTACAAACGATAGGTTCGCGGAATACGGTACCATCCAATATATTACGGATTGTCCCATTAGGACTCTTCCACATTTGTTTCAGTTTAAATTCCTCTACCCTTTGTTCATCAGGAGTGATAGTGGCACATTTTATACCTACACCATATTGTTTAATGGCATTTGCAGAATCAATAGTCACCTGATCGTTAGTTTCATCGCGGGATTCCATACCCAAATCATAATATTTTATATCTAATTCAAGGTATGGCAATATCAATTTGTCTTTGATAAACTTCCAGATAATCCGGGTCATTTCATCGCCATCCAATTCCACTACGGGGTTAGCTACTTTAATCTTTTGTGCCATATTTAATAATTTAATTGTTGATAAGGTTGCAAAAGTAGGGGTTTGGTATTTTTATATTGTAGAAGATAGCGAAGGATTACATATTTATTATTTACATATTCAACACAAATAATTTAATATGTATAAACTTAGTAAAGAAAATAATAATACCTTGATGTATGTTAATATCTATTGATGATTTAATTGTAATATTTCTGATGACTTTGTTTAATACTAAAAGGATATATCAACATTTAAAAATCCTAAAATGAAAGTTATGATAAATTATTACATCAAATGCTTGCAAGCTTAGAACTTCCGGACAATTTGTATAAATGGTTTGTTGTGTTTAATAATTAGATATCTTTTTGTAATATATTGTGATCAAAACCTTTCTTATTCAGTATTTTGAGTCACTATTCAAAACACAAGAATAAGAATACTGTAGACTTTCATCGCTTAGTTGGGGTTAGTTACAGCACATTTGGCGTTATTTTATAAAAAATAATTACAGTAATCGAATAGAATTGGTTGGCAAATCCACTCAATGAATTTAGCAGAAAAAGTAAGCTGACAATAGAAGACCAACTTTTATTGACATTGCTTTATTTGCATTGCGTCAAAATGATACCTTTATAACGTTAGGTACTCAGTTTGGAATCAGTGAATCGTATTCACAAAAGCGTTACACATTCATTAGTTCCATGCTTTTAAAACTGTTGGATTTCCTAGAAGAACTTACATTGGAATTTGCACAAACAGGGGTTTTTGCATTTGATTTATCAGAACAGTCTATAAAACGACCTGTCAAGAAACAGGAAAAGTATTACTCTGAAAAAAAAGAGATTCTATAAAAGCGATGATAGTTTTATGCTTGATAAAAGGATTTATCTATGCAACAGCTTAATTTATTTGTAATGATGTACGGTAAGGGGCATAAATATGGTTTATAAATGGCCAACATAGAACTGGAAAAATTGATCAAATGTGTATACTAT
>CANCVE010000119.1 GCA_947381435.1 Chitinophagaceae bacterium | reverse complement strand
GACATCATTTGGCTCAATTTACTCGTGTTGTCGTCTCGTACGACATAAATAGTGTTTCTGAACCAATAACGTCGCGGCGTATGATGTAAAAAGTGTTTATTGAACCCATCTAAAAGTAAAAAGATGAGTGAAATAATCCATTTGATTGCCCCATTTATCAAAATACTTTATAATTGAGCCAAATGACGTCATGTGTCACGGTGTACTACGTAAATTGGCTCAAATGGCTCGTGTTGTAGTGACGTACCACGTCAATTGGCTCAAACGGCTCGTGTTGTCGCGACGTACTAAGTCATTTGGCTCAAAAAGCTCGTGTTGTCGTGACGTATGACATCATTTGGCTCAATTTACTCGTGTTGTCGTCTCGTACGACATAAAATGCGATTTTGAACCAATAACGTCGTGACGTACGACGTAAATTGAACTTATTTGGCCTACTTAATTTAAACTCAGCGTATAAATTATTTACGAATCGGTGTAAGCCCAATAATAGGACTTAAACATCTCTTCAAACCTTAATATCTTTCTCCAAACGAGTCATAATTACTCAATATCAAAACCATATTTTGTATCTTTTAACAATAAATACTATTACACAAAATAATAATACTGGCACTCACAGACAAGATTTATAAATATGAAAAAACTTACTTTCATTCTTTTTACGTTCTTAGCGTTTGCCACCTTTGCACAGCAAGGAACAACAGATTCTATTACCGCAAACGGACAAAAATTACTCAAGCTTTTAGACGCATCTAAAGTGGAGGAACTTTGGCAAAAGGGCTACAGAGTGGATTGGGAAACAGGGCAAACGGTGGCTGTATCAAACAACCCAAAATCTACGCATTGTAGTGCCTACGCAGCTGCTTTTGCCAAACAAGTGGGCATCTACCTACTCCGTCCACCAGAACATAAACAAAGCTTACTTGCCAATGCACAATACGATTGGATACAGTCGAGCTCGGCAGAAAAGGAAGGCTGGAAGAAAGTAAATGACGGACTAACGGCACAGAATGAAGCAAACAAGGGAAACCTAGTAGTAACCATTTTTAAAAACCCCGACGAAAGCCATCCGGGACATATATCCATTATCCGCCCTGCGGTAAAATCAATAAAGCTGCTCAATAAGGAAGGCCCACAAACCACACAGGCCGGCGGCACTAATTCGTACAGTATCCCCCTGAAATATGGTTTCGGCAATCATCCCGGTGCATGGCCCGATGGGGTAATATTTTATGAACACGAGGTTAGTTATTAGATATTAGATATGAGATATAAGATATGAGATATGAGATATGAGATATGAGTTAGTAAGAATTAATTGTTTTTCAATGAGTTTTAGATACCAAATTCAATTTGGTTCAATATTACTTATCACAAATTTCTTTTATCTCGCAACCAATTATTCCTAATTCATATTTAATATCTCATATCTAATAACTCATATCTAACTCGCATCTATCTTTGCTGCCTTATGCAGTTTAACTTCAGTTACGATAAAAATAAAACGATACAAGGGCTACGGTATCATTTCTTCTCGAAAAAAGAGATAAAGGCAATGCTGGTGATAGTAAATGTATTTGCCATAATTGCTGCCATTCTTTTTTATTCTAACAAAATACGGCCTGAGCCTCTGATGCTTTTTAGTTGTATCTGGATAGTGATGATGATTAGCGTTTGGTTTGTACTTCCCTATAGCATCTACCGTAAATCAACTACCTTTAAAGAATCTTTCAGCCTGTTTGTAAATGAATCGGGCATCAGGCTTGATAACGAAAGAGGATACGTTAATTGGCCTTGGAACACCTTCGCAAAATATTTTGAGAGCCCCAATTTCTTTCATTTATACTTTGATGAGAAATCATTTTTCTTAATACCTAAAGATAATATTGACGCCGAAGAAATGAATAACCTAAGAGAAGTATTAAACAGTAAGATAGGATATTAGATATTAGATATGAGATATGAAATATAAGTTATGAGTTATGAGTTAAATTGATATCTCATAACTTATGCGAATCAAGAGTTGAATTTTAGGTTTTGCACAATAAAAACTCTTCTGTTACATTATAAGCTAATGCAAGCAGAGATATTGATTAAGATTTATGATTACATATGTATTAGATACAAAGAGCAACTTAGATGGGAAGTCCAGCGTTTTGGCAATAATCAATATCAAAGAGGTACTATCACAGATGAAGAGTTGATTACCATCTATCTTTTTTGTGTTGCATTCGAGGAAAAGTATAAAATAAAGTCCATGCATAAATTCATCAAACGCTACTGGTCGTCATGGTTTCCGTGTTTACCTTCTTACCAAGCCTTCGATACGAGGCTCAACAGGCTCTGTGATGCCTTTGCGCTGTTGCTATCGGACTTTCTAAGTACATTCTCCATACCAGAAAACAAGCTAAGGGTTGCATTGGGGGACTCTTTTCCTGTAGTCACCTGTTCGCATAAGCGCAATGGGAAGGTCGCCAATGATATCACCGACAAAGGGTACTGCCCTACAAAGAAACTGCATTTTTATGGTGTGAAAGTCCATGCAATAGGATACAGCAGATCTGGCACAATCCCATTTCCGCAACATTTTGATATTACAGAGGCTAGTGTTCATGACCTGACCGCATTGAGGTTCACGCTTGAAGCATTGGAAGCGGATGTCAGTGTCTTGGACAAGGCGTATGCTGATGCTTTCTTGGAATCCACAATGCAAACAAACAATTCAAATATGTTATTGACACCTATAAAAGAGAAAACAGGATGGGAAAAGGTATTGAGACAGTTTGACAAAGCGTATAATGATGTTTATAATAAAGCGGCATCTACAATCAGACAACCGATAGAGTCACTATTTAATTGGATAAATGAATTGACAACAATTCAAAATGCATCAAAAGTCAGAAGTTCTAAGGGATTGAAGTTGCACATATTTGGAAAATTAGCAGCAGCACTTATGATATTATCAATTTTCAACTCTTGATTCGCATAACTTATAACTCATAACTATTATCTAATGATACTTTCTTATTTTCGCGGCACTTTAAAGTGAACAACCATGCAAGAAGATTTAGATTTTATTATTGAAGACACTGAGGATAGTATGAAAAAGGCTATCAACCACCTTGAATCAGAACTTACTAGAATACGTGCTGGCAAGGTAAGCCCAACTATGCTTGATGGCATTACAGTTGAGTATTATGACGCCCCTACTCCTATTAGTCAGGTAGCAAATTTGCAAGTGCAAGATGCCCGTACCTTAACTATAACACCCTGGGAGAAGAAAATGCTGGCTCAGATAGAACGTGCTATTATGGGCGCAAACATTGGTGTTACACCACAAAATGATGGTATACAAATCCGTTTATTTATGCCACCATTAACCGAAGAAAGAAGAAGAGAAATGGTGAAGAAGGCTAGTGGAGAGGGCGAACAAGCAAAGGTTGCCATCCGCAATATCCGTCGTGATAGTATTGAGCAAATAAAGAAATTACAGAAGGACGGCCTTAGTGAAGATATTGCGAAGGGTTCTGAAAAGACTATTCAAGAAATTACAGATAAGTACACTTCTGTTGTTGAAAAGCATTTGGCTGCTAAGGAAAAGGAAATGATGACAATATAGGATTGTTGTAAATTTTAGGTTTTGAATTTTAAATTAATAAAAGAGAATATCCCTTAAGTTCAATTTAAAAATTCAAAACTTAAAATTTAAAATAGTTTTATTGTTCCGTTGCCATCTTTTCTGCATTTTCTGCTAGTTGTAAGGCTTCAATAAACTCTTCAATATCACCATTGATAACCGCATCTAGGTTATAAGAAGTAAGGTTAATTCTATGATCAGTAACACGACCTTGGGGCCAATTGTAGGTACGAATCTTAGCACTTCTATCTCCCGTACTTACCAACGTTTTTCGGTGTCTTGATATTTCATCCTCTATTTTACGCACCTTTTCTTCGTATAATTTGGTACGCATTATTCCAAAGGCCTTTTCTCTATTACCCAACTGATTTCTTTCTGTTTGGCAAACTACCACCAATCCCGTTGGAATGTGCGTAAGCAACACCTTCGTTTCTACCTTGTTTACATTCTGTCCACCAGCACCACCACTACGGGCAGTTTCCATCTTTACATCAGCGGGGTTTAGTTCAAAATCTACTTCTTCTGCTTCAGGCATTACCGCTACTGTTGCCGCCGAGGTATGAACACGTCCCTGTGTTTCGGTAGCCGGAACCCGTTGCACACGGTGAACACCACTCTCGAACTTTAAGGTTCCATATACATCATCACCCGTAACTTCTATAATAACTTCCTTATATCCACCCGAAGTCCCTTCATTTTCGCTGGTAATGGCTGTTTTCCATCCTTTTTTAGAGCAATAACGTAGATACATACCCAACAAATCCCCTACAAACAAACTAGCTTCATCGCCACCTGTTCCGGCACGCAATTCTATCATTGCATTCTTATCGTCCTGAGGATCTTTTGGTATTAATAATTTGGTAAGTAATTTCTCTAGGGCAGTCTTTTCTTCATCTAGTGCAGGCAATTCCATCTTTGCCAATTCCTTCATTTCTTCATCACCCGAGTTAAGATTATCACGAAGAAAATCATAGTCGGCAACTACCTTTTTGTATTGATTATATTCTACAACAATCTTTTCTAAATCGCGGTATTCCTTACTGAACTTACCAAACTCCTTTTGATTATTGATGATTTCTGGATTGGTCAATGCCACTCCTACTTGTTCGAACCTTGCTTGTAACGCGTCTAATTTATCGAGCATTCTTACTATTTATTTTTACCCCTGTTTATTTTCGGGGACGGCAAAAGTAAAGCATTGACACCGAAAGTTGATTCATTGACAATGAAAGTTCTTGTATTAGGATCAAATTACCTTTCACAGATTGCCTTAGCTTAACACTGAATATAGCTGAATTTAAAATTTAACGCTACAAACTATGAACTATTTACACTTCAATAGGTTCATTCCTTGTAAGCTGTAGCCTATAAAGTTCAGCATAATAACCATTCAATCTTATCAAATCCTCATGGGTTCCTTGCTCTATAATAGAACCTCCATCCAATACAATAATATTATCGAACCTGAAAGTAGAAAATATTCGATGGGTAATAACGATAGCGGTTTTATTTTCAAGGTATTGATAGAAGTTATTGATTATCTCGCTCTCCGTCTTAGCATCAACAGCACTTAAACAATCATCAAACACCACCACTTCCGGGTTTTTAATAAGGCTTCTAGCAATGGCAATACGTTGCTTTTGTCCGCCACTAAGCGTTACTCCCCTCTCCCCTATCATGGTTTCATATTGCTTATCAAAATTCATTATTTCATTATGAATACTTGCAAACTTAGCCGCCTGTTCAATTGATTCTTGATTTGGCATAGATGCCATTCCAAAACCAATATTATTAGACACGGTATCGCTAAAAAGGAACACATCCTGCGGAACATAACTAATTCCATTTCTCAACTGACTTAAAGGAATTGATATTAGCGGATGCCCTCCAATCTTAATATTACCTTGTGAAGGATTATAGAATCTTAATAGCAATTGTGCCAGAGTAGATTTTCCACTACCTGTTCTACCAATAATTAAAACCTTTTGTCCCTCCTTTATTGTTAAATTAAAATTAGTAATTGCCTTAATGCCGGTGTGGGGATAGGTAAATGATACGTTATTGAACTCAATATCTCCATTAATAGTAGGTATTGGCACACAATGATTGTCAGAGACAGTAGGTACTGTCTGCAAAAATTCATTCAGTCTTTTTTGAGAAGCAGCAGCCCGTTGTATCATACTAGCTGTCCAACCTAAAGCTGTAACCGGGAAGGTTAATAAGTTTACATAAATTACAAACTCAGTAATGGTGCCTGCACTTACTTCTGGCAGATGATGCGAATAATGATACCACCCACCAATAGAAATGGTGAGAAGCGTGCTAACCCCAATTAATAATGCCATGGATGGAAAATAAATAGCCTCTACCTTAGCAAGACCGATTGCATTTTTCTTGTAAAGGTTACTATTTTCTTTAAAGAAGCGCATCATTGCCCCTTCCTGTACAAAAGATTTTATAACCCTAATGCCCGAATAACTTTCTTGTGCAGTAGTAGTAAGGCCAGAAAGTAAGCTTTGTATTTTTTCGCTTTTCTTATGGATGATGGTATTAACTGTATAAATGGTTATAGTAAGAATGGGAAGTGGTGCTAAAACGTACATCGTAAGTTCTGCATTTTCCTTTATCATAAAATATACACTGAATGCAATGGTGGCACTTAGGTTAATGACATACATAACGGCTGGACCGGTGTACATTCTTACACGACCAATATCTTCCGAAATTCTGTTCATTAAATCTCCAGTACTGTGTGTTTTGTAAAAGGCAATATCTAGTTTTTGGTAATGTTGGTATACTTCATTCTTTTGATCATATTCAATGTGGCGACTCATTACAATAATAGTTTGCCTCATTAAAAACATGAAGAATCCACCCAATAGAGCAAGTACTAATAAAGTAATGCCACTAAGAACAATGGTATTACCAAACGACACATTACCATCTTCTACCCAATTAATTAGTTGTTTTACTAAAATGTCATAGTTTATATTTCGTGGTTTATTTACTATTGGCAAGCCATTTTTTAGTTTAATGGCTTTAGTAACCTTATCAACTACATAACCAGAAACCTGTGGACTTAATATTCTAAAATAGTTAGAAAGGATAATAAAAATGATTCCAAATATTAAACGGCTTTTATATTTCCAGAAGTATTTATTGACTGCGGCTAGGTGCTTCACATTAATTATTTTGGCAAATGTAGGAGAAGAAATATTATTTTATTTGGCTATTCAATCTGATACCCTTTATTTTGCACCCGGAGAGATGGCAGAGTGGTCGATTGCGGCAGTCTTGAAAACTGTTGACTGTTACAGGTCCGGGGGTTCGAATCCCTCTCTCTCCGCCAAAAGCTCATTAAAACAGACTAAAAGGCTGTGAATCGAATGATTTACAGCCTTTTTTGTTTTCCGACCTAGTCAATACATTCATCAAATCGCATGGCTAAGGTTAGTCACAGTACAATTTACAATCTTTCAAAAATTTTAGTATCAAAAGAAAGAATAAAAGCATTTTGTTTTGAGAAATGAATAGTACCGCCCTCTCTGTATCTTTTTATCAGAACACTTATATTTTTTGAATTGAAAAATATAAAATTAGTTACGTAAACTATAAATTTTGTGCTAATATTTCTCTTGAACTGATAAAAATCAGCTTTTATCAGACCAATAAGGGAGACTTTTGACTTTATAAAGTTTGAGGATTCCCCTCAATTGAATAAGGAGTAACCAATGAAAATTATTATTTCGAAAGAAAGATATATTGATGACGTCAAGGCTGAGTTTAACACAGCTTTCCCCTATCTTAAGATTGATTTTAAGATAGATTTCACTTTGACCAGAATAAGAACTAAATCGCCCATAGGTAAGCTTAAATTGGGGGATATACTTAAGGATAATCCTGAAGGAGTTATTAGTATAAATGAATTTAATTCAATTAAGCAGATTGCACAAAAATTTGCAGACAACTTTGGACTTAAAACAAACTTCTTTAGGAAAAGTGGAAACTTATGGCTTGAAATAAAAGCCACAGGGGATTGGACACTAAAACAACAAAACGAAAGTGGTATGGAAATATATTGAAAAGACATCTGTGAACCGTTATCAGTGATTATACATTGATATCTGTTCACAGATATCTGTTAGTAAAGTAAATCTCCAAGTTTTGAAACATTTACAATACTTATTTTGCCACCTTTTATTTCTATTAATCCTTCCAATTTAAAGTCACTGAGCGTTCTAATTAACGATTCTGTAGCAGTACCAACGTAATGTGCAATATCGTCTCTTGATATATCGATGATTTGTCCTTGATTGTTTTTATTGAATTTAGTATGAATATCTATCAATGCTTTAGCAATACGCTTGCGCAAAGAATCGTAAGCAAGATTAAGAAGTCTAGTTTCCTTTTCTTTCATGTTAGCAGTAATTAGCTTTATAAATTTGGTAGCAATATTTATATCATTATAAACTAGCTGCACAAATTCTTCTCGCGGAATTATTGCCACTTCTGAATCTTTTAGTGCATCAGCAGAATCCTCGTAATTTCGTTCTTCCAAGAGGGGAATATATCCGATAAAATCGCCAGAAGCATATAGATTAGTTATATATTCCTTACCATCATCATTGGTTTGGTAGGTTTTTATTTGACCACTTTTAAGATAGTATAAATACTTAGGCCTTTTTCCTTCACTATACAGGATTTGCTTTTTATAAACCAAATGAGTATCATAGCTTTCTAAATCCATTTTTAATAGACCAGAACTATGTAATTGCTTCATAAGTTCATTAACACCCTTATTATTAGCTTCAAACTTACTTCTAAGAATGGCTTGTTTTTTAAGCCTCGTATCAATTGCACTAAGAAGTTCAAAATCATCAAATGGCTTTGTAATATAATCGTCGGCACCCATATCCATTCCTTTTCTAAAATCACTTCTCTCAGCTTTTGCGGTTAAAAACACGAAAGGAATGTCTTGAGTTTCAGGGTTCTTTTTAAGAAGATGAAGCACACCATAACCATCTAATTCGGGCATCATTATATCACAAACTATCAGGTCTGGTTTGTGGAGAATGGCTTGTTCTACTCCACGACGTCCGTCTTCAGCTTGTAGACTTTTGTATCCATCTAAGGATAAAATTTCAGCAATATTTTCTCTAATGTCTCTGTGATCATCAATAACTAAAATTGTCCGCATGATTAGTATTATTCAAATAAAGATAATAGAATGCAAGATAGATTGGACATGATAAACTTGAAATGATGAAAATCATGAGTAAATATAACCCTTATCAATTGTTTAAAAGCAATGTGAAATCGTACTTTAAACCCGATACAAAAAAGAATAGTAATTTAGTTTACAAATCCCCTTTTAAGGTTTTCAAATACTCATTAATCCTACTGTTCAAACTTTCGCTTACTGGACATAAGGGAAGTCTGAGGACATTTTCAACATTACCAATACTATGTAAAAATGCTTTTACTCCAGCAGGATTATTCTCTTCAAAAAGCAAATCATATCCTTTTAATAGTTCATAATGTATTGCTCGTGCTTCCTGAAATTTGCCTGCTAAACAAAGACGAATCATACTTGAAAACTTAAATGGGAAACTGTTAGCTGCAACACTTATCACACCATCTGCACCACAAGCAATTTGGGGCAAAATCAGTGCATCATCTCCACTTACTACTAAAAAATGTTCAGGACGATCTCTAACAATTTGCATAAACTGATTCAAATCGTCGGAAGCTTCTTTAATGCCAGCGATATTGGGTACTTCATTAGCTAACTTTATAGTTGTAAACGCACTAATATTTCTTCCTGTTCTTCCAGGCACATTATAAAGTAATAATGGAACTGGAGATGCCTCTGCCAAAGTTTTATAGTGTAAAAATAACCCATCCTGCGAAGGTTTGTTGTAGTAGGGAGAAGCACTCAACACCGCAGTAGCTTTTCCTAATGGGAAAGACTCAAGCTCTTTCACAAGATTTCTTGTGTCATTACCACCGATTCCAACAACAACAGGCACTTTGTTATTAACTACTTTAAAGGTAAATTCTAATACTTCTAACCTTTCTGTTTTAGAAAGAGTAGAGGTTTCTCCGGTAGTTCCCAAAGAAACTAAATATTCTACACCACCATTCAAGACAGAATTAATCAAATTTTCTAGAGAATCAAAATCTATTGTAGAGTCATTTTTAAAAGGAGTAATCAAGGCAACACCGGTACCAGATAATATAGTGCGTAAAGACATTTTACGAATATGTTTATAAAAACTTAAAGAATGAGGCAATATTAGTGAAAACTAACATGCAATTGCATGCAAGCTTCAATAATTTTTTAACGAAGCCTACAACGATTTAAAAAGTAAAGACATAATTTAGTTACCACTTAGGCATTGATTTCCAAATCTGTAATAGGCAGTTCAGTCCAAAAGCCCATTTTTTCAAACTTTTCTATACGATTATTAATTCTTTTTGCTGGAGTTAAAAGCTTTATTTCATTTAAGTTATTCAAGATAGCCTTCTTTAACAAATCTGCCGCTTCCAAATAATCCCAGTGAGCACCACCAATAGGCTCATCAACAATTTCATCTACCAACCCAAATCCTTTCATGTCAATTGACGTAAGTTTTAGTTGCTCGGCTGCAATTTCTTTTTTATCAACACTACGCCATAAAATAGAACTACAACCTTCTGGAGAGATAACCGTGTACCAAGTATTTTCCATCATTAGAACCTTATCGCCTACCCCAATTCCTAATGCACCCCCACTTGCGCCTTCACCAATGATGATACAGATTACTGGGACTGTCAATCGAACCATTTCGAAAATATTTCTCGCAATAGCTTCACCTTGTCCCCGTTCTTCTCCTTCCAATCCAGGGTAAGCGCCCGGAGTATCAATGAATGTTATAATTGGTTTATTAAACTTTTCAGCTAATTTCATCAATCTAAGTGCTTTACGATACCCTTCAGGCTTCGCCATTCCAAAATTCCTTTGTTGACGCATTTTGGTGGTATGTCCCTTCTGTTGACCTATAAACATTACTGTTTCTCCCTCAAACTCAGCAAAGCCACCAATCATTGCTTTATCATCAGCAAAATTTCTATCTCCATGAAACTCAATAAAGTTATCAGAAATTTTTTCTATGTATTTAAGCATGTAAGGACGATCGGGATGTCTGCTAAGTTGCACCCTTTGCCAAGGCGTAAGGTGTTCAGTAATTTCTCTTCTTTTATCAACAATAGAGTCCTCTAATTGTTTGATGGTAGCAGAGTAATCAATTTTTTGATTCTTCTCTGCCAAATGTTTGGTTTGTTCAATTTGTTCATACAAATCTTTAATTGGCTGTTCAAAGTCAAGAAACTGTCTATTTGGGTACTGTGGCATATATCAATATTTGAGGCTGCAAAAGTAAGGCATGAAATTATTTTAAGAAACATTTGTTTATATGAAAAAGATACCCTTATATTTGCAACCCGAAACGAACGAAACGTTACGGAAAATAAGTTCTTTAGGATCGGTAGTTCAGTTGGTTAGAATGCCGCCCTGTCACGGCGGAGGTCGCGGGTTCGAGTCCCGTCCGGTCCGCAATTAGGTTATCAAAAGGTAGTAAAGCCGCATAGAATGTATTATTCTTGCGGCTTTTTTCATTTCTAGATGTTATTCCATACCAAAGGAAACCAATCTGTAAGGTATCCATTTCGGTATCCTTATTATTCGTTTCCTTTAGGTTACCGAATTAGCCAAGAAGCTTTGCTGTCAAGCTTTTCAGGGCTTTTGCAAGATGTTTAAACACGCTTAGCAAAAATTTATTCGGTAACTTAAATTCTAGGAAATGAAAGTAAATCAGAATCTTTCCATTTTGTTTTGGGTATGGAAAGACAAAGCGGACGAGACAGGTAAAGCACCAATTTATGTAAGATTGATCTTCGAAGGTGTTAGGGCTCAATTTTCAATGGGACAAAAGATTAATCCAACTCAATTTAATCCTAAGAGTGGAATGCTGAGAGGTACTTCTGAGGAAGCTAAAACTGTAAACAACTATATCAACCTAGTTAAAGGGAAGATTCAGCAGCATTATAATATACTGATTACTCAGTTTGATTAAGTGACACCAGAAATGGTGAAGAATGCCTCTTTAGGTAAATCTGATCATCAGAAAACTATAATGGATGCGTTTACCATTATGAAGTTCTTTTACATCTTTTTTAAGATTGAAAAATTCTTCAAAATTATTATTTAGTACACTGTAAGTTAAATAAACTAGTATTAGTTCGTAAAACATATTCTTTCGGACGTAAAAAGTTCACAAAAAAGGCTTTCACATTTGGTTGTGAAAGCCTTTTTTGTTTCCCGATGTTCTAATTTAATGCTCGCTAATATCTAACAACTAACCTCTTCACAAATATATCCCCCTCGCTCAAGTTATTTTACGAGTAGGAATATTAGCTGTGATTATATTACCGATTTCCAGTTACAAACTGGTTCGACTATTAAGCACGAGTGATCAGCTTTGGTGAATACTCGTGCTAATTTTAGACTCCGACTAGCTTAGGCTTCCCACTCTCTACAATACAAGTGTTTGTATGTCACGAGAAACAAGAGCGCAAGCGATTGTTTTGTAATTTCATGAATGATGATAGAAGGTCTATCATACAAGCCTTACAGCAGGAGTGTACAAACCGCCCAAAGATGCTGTTTTGAAAAGGAACGGTATTGAGCTTTTGAGCCAAATGATGTCATACGTCACGACGTTTTTAGTCCAGAAACACTATTTATGTCGTACGAGACGACGTACGACATAAAAAGTTGTGAAAAGATGTCATACATCACGACGTATGACATAAAAAGACTTGAATTTATCGAATACGTCACGGAGTATGACATAAAAAGTCTTTAAATGATATCGTACGTCACGGGGTACGACGTAAAAAGTCTTGAAAAGATGTCATACGTCGCG
>CANCVE010000118.1 GCA_947381435.1 Chitinophagaceae bacterium | reverse complement strand
AGATACCCATAAGCCTTACTGAACCACCTTTGGCATTAGTAAGTGCTGCTTTGAGGGCATCAACAGTTTTTATCTCTTCGTCATTAACACTCGTAATCACGAAGCCTTCCTGCATCTTAGTTGCTTTTAACAATCCTCCATCTTTTATTTTTTTAACTACAACACCGCCTGTAATATCATTGGCAGAAGCAACTTTCTTATCTACGGCTTCAAATTCAGCACCAAGATTTTCTAAGATGCCTTCTTTTTTCACTACATCAGTATTACCAACTTTATTTTTCAAAGTAATATTGGCTACTACTTCCTTACCATCTCTTTTATAGGTAATTGTTATTTTATCGCCTGGTTTGTATCTGGCAACTTGTTCTACCATTTCAGGTCCTGTCATTACTTTTACGCCATTTATTTTTGTAACAACATCGCCCTTCTTGATCCCTGCCGCATTTGCAGCACCACCTGCCGGTGCATCCAATACAAAAACTCCATCAACATCCTTAATGCCTTGCTTTGCCTTTTCTTCTTCAGACAATCCTTCCTGCGCATAGGAAATACCTACAAATGCACGTTGTACAGTTCCAAACTTCACAATGTCGTTTACAACTTTCTTTACAATATTAACTGGAATAGCATAAGAATAACCAGCATAAGAACCTGTAGGAGAAGCAATTGCAGAGTTAATACCAATTAATTCGCCAGTAGTATTTATTAAGGCGCCACCACTATTTCCAGGATTCACAGCAGCATCTGTTTGAATAAATGATTCTACTGGGGTTTTGCTTTGTTTTTCATTGATATTAATACTTCTCGATTTTGCACTAACAATACCAGCAGTAACCGTTACATCTAAATTTAAAGGATAACCAATTGCCAAAACCCACTGACCAAGCTTAGCTTCATCACTATTTCCAAACACAATGAAAGGAAGCCCTTTTTCTTCAATCTTTAATACTGCTAAATCGCTACTAGGATCAGTTCCCAGCAGTGTAGCCTTGTATGACTTCTTATTAGGTAGGGTAATATTAATTTCATCTGCACCATCAACAACGTGGTTATTGGTAACAATTAAACCGTCCTCACTAATAATTACACCACTACCACTTGCTCTTTGTTCAGGAATTGTTTGAACTCTTGGTCCATTAAAAAACTGTTCGAACATATCTCCACCAAACATATCTCCAAATGGATTTTTCTGTGTAGTAGTAACCTGACGAGCTTTTGTCTTTGTTTTAATGTGCACTACTGCGGGTGTAGCAGAGGTGGCTGCTGCCGTAAAATCTACATTGTTACTAGGCGCATTATTGTTGCCAAAGAATCCAGCATAATTTGCGGGTATTCTACCAGACTCTTGTACGTCTGTATACTGACTTTGCACTAGCTTGGTGTAACCAAAAACACTTACTAATGCGGTTGTAGCACTAATTCCTACAATTGTTAAAATGTTTTTTAGATTCATAATTAAGTTTTTTAGATTGATTCCAAATAATATGCCTTTCAGATTACAAATAAATAAAAGCTGTTTTTTAGACAGCATTTATCCGTTCTCAATTAACAAATGTTTTACTCAAACAAACATTTTGTCAGTTAACAATTTTGCGGACTGCAATTTTTGCAACTTTTTAAATCTTCGCAAAAGCATCATAACTTTTAAAGCATTATTCACTACATCTGCTAATTATGCGATAAATGTAATGTTACCTTTGGCAACAATTAGTTAAAAGACAAAATATTGCGCAATATTTACACGAATGGCAAATAATTACTTTCAATTCAAGCAGTTTACAGTATTTCAAGAAGGTTGTGCAATGAAGGTAACAACCGATGCTTGCCTGTTTGGAGCATGGGTTGCCAAAATTGTAGCAGATAAAAGTTCATTAATCAATGAATCAAGTATTTTGGATATTGGCACTGGCACTGGATTGCTTTCATTGATGGTAGCCCAAAAAAGTTCTTGTACAATTGATGCCGTAGAAATAGATGGAGAAGCATTTAGTGAAGCTAGTAACAATTTTGAAAATTCATCTTGGAGAAACAGGTTAACCGTTTTTAATGATGATGTTAAAAAGTATCAGCAGGAAAATAGTCTACCTTACAACTTCATCCTTACCAACCCACCTTTTTTTGATAACGACCTTAAAAGCAATTCTTCTAAACGCAATCTTGCTATGCACTGTGAGCAACTTAGCTTGGAGGAATTACTTATTGCTATAAAAAGATTATTGAATGTAGATGGCTATTTTGCTATACTCCTACCCCATCACCGTAGTACTTATTTTGAAGAATTGGCAGCAGCAAATGGTTTTCATTTAGCAGAAAAAATTGTTGTAAAACAAACGCCCTCGCATTCACCCTTTAGAACGATGCTTTTATTTGGTAATAAAAAGGAAGAAATTGTAGAAAATGAAATAATCATTAAGGATGGGAATATTTACACGGATAACTTTTCTAGTCTGCTGAAAGGCTATTACCTGTATTTATAACGAAAACAAGCTGCGATAATAACTCATCGCAGCTTGTTTATACATTAGTTCTCTATCTAAGCAAACTATTGCTTTGCAAATTTAGAAATTGATCGCACCCCATTGTTTTCATAAGAAATGAAATAAAGTGATGCTGGTAATTTGGTAATATCCATACTTGCCTCTGTGCTACCTATCTGTATTCTCTTTACCAATAAAAGACTCCCTTCTACATTCGTAATTTTAATTGTAGCTCCAGCAATTGCTTTCAAAAAGCTCAATGACAAATTAGTTGTAGCAGGATTAGGGTACAATCCTAGTTTACCGTTGATCGCACCCTTTACGTTTACTATAACAACCGAACTATACTTTACACTACCATCATTATCTACCAACTTTAGTCTAAAATATTCTTTTGTTACAATAGGTTCAGTACTTTGATAAATGTATTTTCCTCCTGATGCGTTACTATTAGATTTAACTGCTGAAAGATTGATAAAGCTATTTCCTTCCTTACTTTCCTGTATCTCAAAGCCCTTGAAGCCTATTTGCGATGCAACTTCCCAGTTTAATACCGCTCTGTTATTTATCAAACTAGCCTCGAACGAGATTAGTTTTACTGGCAAACCATCACATCTATGAATGGGGCTAGCAGAATTATGTGGAACATAAGAAGTGGATGCAATAAAATCGGATGAATTATCATTGATATCGGTACATCCATTATTGATGCGTATTAAACACTTTTTACTGGTAAGTACTGGAGCAGGCATCATTTCATAGCCAGAAGCGGTTCCTCCATACCCTACCAAATCTACCACGGTAGAATCTCCAATTCCAGTTCCAGAAAGGTCTGCATCAACTTTTACTAGGGCAACTTTTCCGGTTGTTGCACTAATATTAACAGTACCAATTACATCGGGTGTAGGTAAAACCGCACCTGTAGGAGCACCAGCATTTCCGCTAAACTGAATTAGATAATAGCCTCCCGCAGGAATCACCGCATTAATTGTTTGCTTCTGCCATGAAGCACTTAGGGCTCCAGAGTACTGCACAGACCAATTGGTGAGAGTTTGAGGCGAAGAAGTGGAGTTAAACAACTCTACAAAATCATACTGATACATTGCCCCAGCATTGCTTCCACCACCATAAACGGCAGCAATAACTACATTTTTTACTTGTGCATTTGCACCATTTAAACATGAAATAACTAAAAGAATAGTCGTTAACAAACATCTGAATTTCATAACATTATATTTATTTCTTCCGAAATACGACTATTACTCGAAGTTTCAACAATATGGTAACATCTTTACCTTCAAGGCTGTCTTTTTTGAATACTGAAATCCAATCAAATCGCTCCTTTCAGGAAAAACAATCTATTATTTGTCTAAATTTTCTTCTCTTTCAACTAATTGTAGTAGTTAGCTCATCCTCATTTTGTGAATTGTTTCAATCAGAATGCCATTTAATAGACAATTTTTGAAAACCAATACACGTAACTTGTTTTCATGATACAAACAAAGTGTCAACGACGACATTCGGAGTGTATTCGTAATACAAACTAAGTGTCAACGACGACAATCTGAGTGTATTACCAAGCAAATCAATTCACAACTAATAACTTCCTTAGCTATATTCGTCCCTCAATTTTCTGTTGATGCGTTTTTTAAAAGTATTGTTTATAATAAGTTGTTTTCCCTTGTTTGGCATGGCTCAATTGCACGCCTACATATCTGGCAAAGTGGTTGATGAAAACGATTCTCCATTGCAAGGAGTTACCATTCAAATGCTCGGTAAACAAAAAAGTACCACCACAAAAGAGGACGGCACATTCAGATTATCCGTTACTCCCAACAAACCATTTGCACTTACTTATATGTCTGTTGGCAGAGCCACCATTCAAAAAAGCTATATCATCAATGCCTCGAAAGAAGAAAAAGTATTGATACGATTGATGCCAACCATTACCCAATTGCAAGATGTTACTGTGAAAGATGAACGTCAACGGCGAGATGCGGGTATCGTTTCTATTGATGCTAATACTGCTAACATGAACCCTTCCCCGGTAGGAGGTATAGAAGGCTTGATTAAAATTGCGGTAGGAAGTAATAATGAACTCTCTTCTCAATACACCGTTCGAGGAGGGAATTATGATGAAAACCTAATTTATGTAAATGACTTCGAGATATTTCGCCCTTTCTTGGTAAGTAGTGGCCAACAGGAAGGTTTGAGCTTTATTAATGCAGACATGACAAGTGGAGTAAAGTTTTATACAGGTGGATTTCAGGCTAAATATGGTGATAAGCTAAGTAGTGCACTTGATATTACCTACAGAAAACCAACCAAATTTGGTGGAAGTGCCTACACAGGATTACTAGAACAAGGTATTCATTTTGAAGGTACTGCCAAGAATAGCAAGGTTACTTATTTGCTCGGTGCTAGAAACAGAACCAACAGAAACTTGTTGAGTAGCCAAGAGACACAGGGTAATTATGTGCCTTCCTCTTCTGATATTCAGGCTCTTATTACTTGGCAGCCATCAGACAAATGGCAATTGGATATGTTGGCTAATCTATCAGCAACCAAATTTACTTTCTTTCCCCAATCTAGTCAGTTAACTGCTTCTGTTTATACCTCCCTTTTTTCGCAAGACATTGGTGTTAATATAGATTTTTCTGGTCAGGAAAGAGATAAATATAGTAGTAATTTCATTGGACTTTCTGCCACTCAAAAGCTAAATAAGAAGCTAAAACTGAAGTGGATGCTGAGTAGTTTTACAGATAATGAACAGCAAAACAAAGACATAACTGGTGTTTATTTATTTGGTGATAGAGACAAAACACAAGGAAGTTCTACGTATGGGCTTATTGTAAATCCATCGGGTGCAGGGGCTTATCAAAATTTTAGCAGAGACAAATTGAACATACAAATATTGAATGCTAGCCATAAAGGAACGCTTGATTTGGGAAAACATTTTCTTCAATGGGGAAGTACTATTGAGCAACAGGCCATTAATGACAAAATAAATGAATGGCAACTAAATGATAGTACTGGCTATATCATTCCGTACAATCCACAAGTACTCAATCTTACCTCTGTTTTAAAGAGTAAGAATGATTTTAGCTTATTTAGATTTAGTGGTTATGTTCAGGATAATATTCAGTTTAAAAACAATAGAGATGTAGTAATGCAAGTGGGTGTTCGGTATAACTATAACACCCTAAACCACGAGTTTTTAGCTTCTCCAAGGGTAGGTCTTTCTTTTAAACCAAAGAATAGTAAGAGAGATATTATTTATAAAATATCTGCAGGACTTTATCAACAGCCGCCTTTTTATAGGGAGATGCGCAAAACAGATGGCACACTCAACAAAGATCTATTGGCACAGAAAAGTTGGCAGATTACTACTGGCTTTGATAAGAATTTCAAGTTATTTAATAGACCTGCAAGGTTTACTTCGGAGGCCTATTATAAGCAAATGTGGGATGTAGTTCCTTATGACATTAATGATGTACGAGTACAATACTTTGGAGAAAACTCCGCCAAAGCTTATGCTGTAGGTATTGAAAACAGGTTGTATACCGAACTGGTTAAAGATGCAGAAAGCTGGTTGAGTTTTAGTGTTATGGAGACAAAAGAAAAGATTGACAACTTTTATTATTACCAAGCCCTTAATGCGGCAGGGCAACCTATTACTTCTAGTTCTACCGACAAAGTAGTAGCCAATACCATTAAACAAGATGTGGGATGGATAAGAAGACCTTCTGATAAAAGATTCACTTTTGGCATGTTCTTTCAAGATTATATGAGCAATAATAAGAACCTTAAATTCTATTTGAGTACAATTTATGGAAGTAACCTTCCTTACAATATTCCTGGCAGTGTAAAATACAGAGATGCGCTTACCATACCAAGTTACCTGCGTGTAGATATGGGTTTTAGTGCCCAATTAGTTGATGGGCAGAAGGACAAACTGAGGAGCCACTCTCCTTTTAAAAGTTTCCAAAGCATCTGGGCAACCCTTGAAGTATTTAATGTAATTGACCATGCCAATACTATTAGTTTCTTATTAATAAAGGACTATCAAAATAGCACTTTCGCTATACCAAACTCTCTTACACCACGATTATTAAATGTGAAGCTGATAGCGAGATGGTAGCATTTAGTTATTAGTGGTCAGCATTTTTACTAACAACTAACCACTAATAACTAACCACTACGTTGTGTATCCTACGCTTATTACAGATAGCCTTACTCCTTTTACTTTTAATAGCTCATGTCCACAGGATTCTATGGAGGCGCCTGTGGTGAGAATATCGTCTATTAGGGCTACGTGTTTGCCTTCTATTTTACTTGCATCTGCTATGGCAAATGCACCTTCAATATTATCCCAACGATCCGTTAATGATTTATTAGTTTGTGTGGCGGTATCAATTAGTCTGATTACAGCATCTGTTATTATTGGTTTATTCCAAACTGATGCAATGCCCTCACAAATTATTTCTGCTTGATTATATCCTCTTTTACTGAGTTTTTTCTCATTTAATGGTAATGGAATTAAAGCTTCCACCTCATCAAATCTATGTGTTGACTGTAATTGATGTCCTAGTAATCTACCCAAATACAATCCCATCTCCTTGTTGTTCTTGTATTTTAGTTGACCTACCAAATGTTGCAATAATCCATCTTTGGTAAAATAAAAGCCTGCACCTGCTTGTTCTACTTTTATTCTTCCATACAATTTTTTCTCTACTGGATTATTTGCATTGGCAATAAACCCTGTTTGTGGTAATTGATATAAGCATTTGGTACATAAATAACTGTTATCATTTAAAATATCAGTGCCGCAACCTTCGCAGTTATGAGGATAGATGAGGTGAATAAAAGCAGACAACCAAGGCTTAAACATAATTGACAATTGACCCCCTTACCCTAAAGGGTGATAGAAAAATGATTTGAACAAAATGTCAATCCTTTGTGCTTCTTTCTGCCTTTGTGTCTTTGTGGCCCTCTTTTAAAATAACAATTGATAAACTTCATGTACCTGTCCCGCTGCAACTACCTGAATTTTAAACGACTTAGGATCGAAGCTTTTCTTGTTGTATTTACTTACTATTATCTTTTCAAAACCTAGCTTTTCTGCCTCTGCTATCCGTTGTTCTATTCGGTTTACAGCTCTTATTTCTCCATTTAGTCCTACTTCTCCTGCAAAACAAACATGTGCAGGTAGTGGTACATCTTCGTAACTACTCAATAAAGCGCAGATTACTGCTAAATCAATTGATGGATCCTCTACTTTTAATCCTCCTGCAATGTTTACAAACACATCTTTTGTCCCGAAAAGGAAGCCTCCTCTCTTTTCAAGTACTGCCAATAGTAGTTGTAATCTTCTTAAATCAAATCCACTTACCGTTCTTTGAGGTGTTCCATAAACGCTTTGGGTTACCAATGCCTGTACTTCTATTAGTAATGGCCTCATCCCTTCTAGCGATGCTGCTATGGCACTTCCGCTTAATTGTTCTTCTCTTTGGGTTATTAATATTTCTGATGGATTAGATACTACTCGCATTCCATCGCCCGTCATTTCGTAGATTCCTAGTTCCGATGTGCTGCCAAATCTGTTTTTCAAAGTACGAAGTATTCTATAGGCATAATGTCGGTCTCCTTCAAACTGCAACACCGTATCTACCATGTGTTCCAATATTTTAGGTCCTGCAATGTTTCCATCTTTTGTAATATGCCCTATCAAGAATACGGGTGTATTTGTTTCCTTGGCAAACCGTTGAAATTCTGCCGCACATTCTCTTATCTGACTAATACTTCCTGCCGAAGAATCTATTAAATTAGATTGTATTGTTTGTATGGAATCTACTATTACTAATTGTGGTTGTAGCTTTTTTATCTCTTCAAATATCGCTTGTACCGAAGTTTCTGTCAATAAATAAAAGTTCTTATTTGCGGCTTTAAGTCTGTCGGCGCGCATCTTTATTTGCTGTTCACTTTCCTCCCCGCTTATGTAAAGAACCCTTGTTTCGGTCATCATTAGTCCATGTTGTAAAAACAAAGTACTCTTCCCAATTCCTGGCTCCCCTCCTACCAAAACAATACTGCCTGGAACAATGCCTCCACCCAAAACTCTATTTAGTTCTGCATCTTTTGTAATTAATCTCACTTCTTCCAGTGCAGTTACATCCTCCAAAGCGATGGCTTTATTGGCTTTTCTTCCACCTTTTGTACCAGTAGTACCCGTCCATGCTTGTTCTTTTGTGCCTTTATCCAGCACTTCTTCTATCAGGGTATTCCATTCATTACATGCAGGGCATTTACCCACCCATTTCACACTTTCGTAGCCACAATTACTACAGAAGAAAGCCGTTTTCACCTTACTCATTCGGTAAAGATAAAGATTAGTTATTAGTGGTTAGATGTTAGTTATTAGTTGTTAGTGATTAGATATTAGTTTGTTCCTTACTGATATCTCATAACTCATATCTAATAATTCATATCTAACCACTAATATCTAACACCTAATAACTAAACACTAATAACTAATAAATGACTCCTTGTAGTAGTTCAGTTATACCCCACTACGCAGCATTAATACGATTAATTTAGGGGGTATGCCCCCTTATTTTTATCCCTCATCTTTGGTTCATCATTACAAGAAAAACGATTAGTTATGAACACATTTTTGAAGTCGAAGATTAGGTTTTATCAAATTATCTGCATGATTGGTTTGTTGTTTATTCACAACTACAACTACTCTCCTTCCGTAATTACGCCTTCTACTATGATTGACGGAAAAGCTTCTGCAGGCCTTTTCATCGAACTATTTGTTTCTAATTCTCTCCTTCGTTTCAGACTTCCATTGTTGATGGCAATTTCTGGTTACCTAATGGCAAACTCTAAAGAATTGCCTTTTGCTGAATTGCTTATCAAAAAGTTTAAGACCTTAATGATCCCTTATTTCTTCATCAGCATCTCTGGTTTGGCTATCACTATTTTCTTCGAAATTCTTGTTTATGGTTTTCATAGTAATGAAGGTATCTTAGGCAAAAGCCTTTGGCATTTTAGTATGAAAGATTATTTCAATTTCATCTTCGTAACACCCGTTTCTTTTCAGCTTTGGTATCTTAAAACCATTTTCATGTTGGCTGCTTTATCTCCAATTATTCGTTCAGTTTTAAAAAGAATTCCTTTGCAAGCTTTGGGTTTACTATTCATTATCTGGATGTTTACCAACCATTTAGATGGCGAAACAAGAGACAGAGGCTTTATCTTTTATACCCTTGGTTTCTATCTTAGAATGTACAATTTTGATCTTGCTAAACCCTTTTCTTTCTTCAAACCAATCTATGCCTTACACCTATTTATTACTATCTGTTTTGTACGTACTGGCCTTGCATTTTTTCATGGTGGAAACGTTAATCACATTAAATATGCAATGACTATCCTTTTTAAGCTTAATGAAATGCTAGGTTTATATGCTTGCTGGTTTTGTTTTGATGGTTTTGTAGCCTCTATCATCAACAAAGAATGGTATGCAAAAGTGAGTACTTGTTCTTTCTTCGTGTATGCTTTTCATGCGCCACTCATCAACTATGTGGGTACTTTTTTAATGGTAAAACACTTTTATACCTTACCTGCCTCACACCTTGCTTCTTACTTTTTCATCCCCATGTTATTACTTCCTGCTTTAGTATTGTTAGATAAATTAGTACACCAATATTTCCCTAATTTCTATTTAGTTTTCTCTGGCGGAAGAGGCGAAACCGACAAACGCTCTCTAGTAACCATCAGAAGAGAAGGTTTCTACTACTATGCTATCGACTATGTTTACGATACATTGGTTACCACTTTAGAAGCAATTATCCGCAAACCAGTATCATTAATTAGTGGTTGTTATCTATACTTTGTTACGTTAGAAGAAATAAACCTTAAATACTGGGTGGGCATTAGGGAAGATGATTACCGATTAGCCCTTGCCTGACAATCAATTTGGAAAATGAAAATGGTCTATACTCAACTCTATAAGGTTTAAAACCCTTATAGAGTTTTTTGTTTTAGGGATAGAGTTTATTTGTTTTAGAAAGATTTGGGATTTTTTTTAATTTACTTTTTTCATTATTGTATTATAATTGAACTATAACGTTTAATAATTTAATCTATTATTGATATTGTATTTTCATTTGGTTAGTGACTATAAGATTGCAGATTCATTCAATCCAACAACCAAAAAAAATTAAATTTGTTGAGCGAATCACAATTAACTTGACAATGAATTATTTCATAAATACAAGTTTTAACAAAAATCAAAACGACTTATCTAGTTCTATAAAACTTGTTATTATCATAAACTAGCTTCATCTTATTATAAATATCTTTTGTAAGCTTTGAGAGAGGTCTTTTATTGAAATCATCTTCAATGAAGTAGTTATTAAAATGGAATCTATAAAACTCAAGTTCATTTGACTTTAATTGTACAAGTATATCAGAAATCGAATTTGAATAAACTTTACTATTAGCATCAAATTTTTCATGGATCTCTTCAACAACATCATTATGGGTTGCATAGATTTCTCGTAATTTGAATACATTTATACTGCCTGAATCTTTCACTTTATTACCTTCTAATCTGATGTATTGAATCGAATTTTTCTTTGCCTTTACATTTATTCTTGGGGCAAAATTAATTTTCTTTTTTTCCGGAATTGTAGTAGTATCTAATTCAAAATCAAAAACTGCATCATTTCCCATTTGATTAACATAAGGGTGAAGGTGCGTTTTTAAAGTAAAGCTTTTAGAGTGTTTTAAATTTGAGTTACAGATGTAACATGATGGAATTAAATTGTAAAAAGAAATTGCTAACATGGGTTCGCTGGCTTTGTCAAAAAAATGGTCATAAGTAGGACCAACAATTCTTGTTTTATCAACTACATTAGTGATGAAATTTCTATTACAGTATGGACAAACAATTACACCAAGCTCTGCTCCTATATCTTTTATAAATGTATCTTTAAAATTATCGTAACTGAAAAGATGCTTTATTAGCCGATCATTTTTTTTACATTTTAATTTAGTTAAAACAGTTTTCTGGATTCTCATTAAATCTTTTGGGTAAGAAGAAATTATTTTTAGTAATAAGGTTCTGTTATTTAAATTGGCTAAACACGATAAAGTCTTATTTAATTTGGGTTGAAAGCCTTTTACATTAACTCTTATATCATCTAAGTTGCTGGATAATTCTTTCGTTGTTCCTACAACATCATTTTTACTGTTTAATAAAACTTGAATTCCTTTGTTATATTGATGTACTCTACCTTCTACTGCCTTGTCGTCTATAGTAGAACTCCCATTTATTAAATCGTTTAAATTTAATAAATCTTGTATCATAATCAATAACTTATCTACTACTTTATTTGAATAAACACTACAGATTTTTTTTAAATTTTTATGCTTAATTTGAATCATAATTTTCAGAATTAGTATTTTTATCTAACATTTCTTTAAGTTTGGCTTGGATAAATGGCTCGCCAACAATCTTAATTTTACTTTCAATTTCATTTCTTACTTCCTTTGAATTCTGATTATTTGTTTTATTTATTTCATCTATTAATTCAAAAATTTTTTTCTTAGCCCATTCCCCCATAAATCCCTGATTCATGAAGAAGTCATTATGTAGTAATTCATGAATATTAGCACCAAATGTTTTCTCTGAATCTATAAAATTTTTTTGTACCCCTTCTTCTAATTTCAAAATGTTAACGTGTGGAATATCTGATAAGATGAAAGGTGAGTGAGTAATGAAACACATGTTAATACTGTCAATATTTTTAAGCTCCACTTTTCTAATATTATTAAGTAAGTAGTTTATGTAATTTCTTTGATATTCAGGATGAAAGTACAACTCTATCTCTTCAAACACTAAGTTTACATATTTATATTTTATAAGTTCTGGGTTAGAAACAGAATTGACATTTCTTAAGTGGTAGATTATTGAACTAGTATTATTTAAAAGCTGTTTTTCTCCTGAACTAAAATCAGTTAAATAGGAGTATTCAGTTGATGGGCTTATATGTTGAAACAATACATTTATTTCAAAAATTGGTGGTGGTAGAAACTCAATGGTTTCTGAGAAAGCTAATTTGTTTTCTTTAACTGCAATTTTGTCAATTCGTTCTTTGTAATCTAATAAATCAATTATGTAAGGAGTTTCTTTATAAATCTTTCGTGATAGTGGTAATGAATTGAAAAGAGCTTCGTTAATATCTTTTTGTTTTATATATTCAAATTTTCTTTGTTGGTTATATTTTAAGAAGTTTAATGCTTGCCTAATTTTCAATGTGACATGACTTCTTTGAGTTTCAATATCATTTAATAGTTCACTAAATGCCTCATCTACT
>CANCVE010000117.1 GCA_947381435.1 Chitinophagaceae bacterium | reverse complement strand
GGTATGATAGCATCAGGTATGGCTTTGCATAATAGAGTACTACCTACATGACCGACTTGGCCGCCAGTTGGTTTATCTGACTTTACCCGCAAGCTTTTTGAATTAGAACGACCTATTACCTGTGATGAAGGTGTATGACTTGTAGTGCTCTTTCTGCCATTCTCTAATAGTCTAATACGTTCCTCCAATTCCAATATCAGCTTTGCTTGAGCTGAAATTAAACTAATAAGACTATCATAATCTGACTGTAATATCGTAATTGTTGCTGCTATAAACTATAAACGATAAATTAGAACTAATATTGGATAGTTGGTAAAACATTTATACTTGAGTAGTTACTAAAACAATTATATTTCTGGAAGGAAAATATTAGAGAAATAAATGAATGGATTAATATGTGTACCAATCCTGGTTTTTTCTGCCGAAAGTTTATCAAATAAGGTATTCAAGTCTAATAATTCTTGTTCAGCTACCGAATAGTCTGCATCAGTGTCTACACTTTTATTCTTTTCTAATTCACTTTCTACTTGTCTTTTAGCGATATTCAAAGCATAATAGGCAATCGTAACTTCATCATCTTGCAGTTTCATAACACTTGTTTTTTGTAAATAAATTCACGTAGAATGTTCTACTAAGGCATAGCACGTTTCATATTTGCTTAGCTGTATTCAAATGTACGCTATAAGTACGTATGCATTGAATACTATCTTGAAATCGGTTTATTTATTGCGAAGAAGTTTTTGAGATGAAATGAAAAGTAACAACACGTTTTCAAAAAGTAAATAATTCCTTTTCACCCATAGCCCAACAATTTCTTTTGTTCACAGGCAGAGAATAGACATAATCAATTAATATGGTTTATAACTAAATATATTAGAAGTTCTCAATTTATTTATGTAAAAAATGCTTTGCTTGCAAAAATTACTAATCTTTGTAAGCTAGCATATAGAAATTACTTAACACTCTTTCTATAAAGCAACCCTTTTTGTATTAATTAGACCACTAAAAAACAACTATGAAAATATGTTTGCTATTTTTCTTTTTCTTCCTTTTGGCAGATACAATTTCTCTCTCGCAGGTTGGAAAAGTTGATAGCATACTAAACCAATATGATAAATGCAAAATTGATACAACCAAGATTGACATTCTACTGAATAATTCTGATTTTTTAATAGATGCAGATTCTAAAAGACTGATTGAATATTGCGAGTTAGCATTGAAAATTACTCAAAAAAACGATGATAAATCAAGACAGAGTTCCTTGTTATGTTTACTTAGTCAAGGATATGAACAAATAGGGAGAATAGCTGAAGCTTTTGGTTATATCAATCAGAATGTAAGAATTGCAACCCAAATTAACGACCTAAAAGGTATTGGGATGGCAAAAATGAACTTAGGCGTTTGTTATAATGAAATTGGAAATTATAGTTTAGCAATAAAGTATTATGAAGAATGCTTGGAATATTTTTCAAAATTAAAAGATACACTATCAGTTTGTATTAGTGATATTGCGCTGTCTGACGCTTACTTTAAATCCAATAATCCAGATAGTTCACTTATTCATCTTCAACAAGCAGAAAAAGTTAGTTTGATAAAGGACAATTATTTACTAGACTATATCTTTACTAACTATGCAGAAACTTATTTCCTCAAAAAAGAATATAACCTAGCAAAACAATATGCTTTAAAAGGGATTGCAATTTCTCAACCATCAAACAATCTCTATGCTTTATCTGCCGAATATCTGGTTATTGCTAAAATAAGTTTAGCTACAAACGATTTCTCTAATGCAACCATAAACGTTCAAAAAGGGCTGAAACTTGCAGAAGAAACAGACTTTAAAGAAAACTTGATAAACGCTTACGACATTTATAGTCAGATTCTGGAAAAGGAAAACAAGTTTGCCGAAGCACTGAGATATAAAACTCTCTTTATTAACACGAAACTAAAAGTTGAAACAAGCGTAAATGCTAACATTTTACAAGCCTATGAAAACGTAAAGAAAGATGAAGAATTTGCAGAGATAAAGGCAAAAGACTTAAAGAAAGATGCAGTTTTAAAGAACGAACGCTTTGCTATTATCATCATAACGCTGATACTTTTTATGGTAACAGGTATCACACTTTTAATCTATTACTCTAGAAATAAACTAAAAGAATCAAACTTAGAATTGATTAAAAAGAACGAACAAATACTTCTTCAAGCTGAAAATATTAAAGAGCTAAACAGCTTAAAAGACCGCTTATTCTCCATTGTTTCACACGATTTAAAGAGTCCGCTCGTAAATCTGAAAGGAATGTTAGGATTATTGATTAAAGGATCCATATCTCAAGAAAAGTTTCAGGTTATAGTTCCCCAACTTAATAAAGGAGTAAACAATACGTTAGACTTATTAGAAAACTTACTGCACTGGTCAAAGTCTCAGTTAAAAGGATTTACAATTTCGCCAAGTAATTTTGATGTCAGTTCGATTGCTGAAGTTCAATTGAATCTATTTGATAAACAGTCTGCCGAAAAAGAAATTAGCCTGATCAACAATATCCCTGTAAATACTATTGCGTTTGCAGATAAAGATATGATAGATGTTGTTTTGAGAAACTTAGTAGCCAATGCCATTAAGTTTTGTAAGGCAGATGGAAAGGTTACCATTTGTAGTAATGTGTGTGAGAACCAAGTAGAAATAATAGTTGCTGATAATGGGGTTGGTATTTCTGAGGATAATGTAAAAAAGATATTCCGAGTAGAAAATGTATTTACCACTCTAGGCACCAACAATGAAAAAGGAACTGGATTGGGCTTACTTCTTTGCAAGGAATTTGTAGAGAAAAACAACGGTACTATTGGCGTAGAGAGTGCCATTAACGAAGGTTCCCGATTCTGGTTTACTTTGCCAATTGCCTAAGTTGATGCTACTAATAGTTTGAACTATACCTCGATAAGTTAGCCCGATAAACCTTGAAAATAGCGTGAATTGAATCAGGCCTTTTTTTTCTAGTTATTATATTTACGTTTATTCTTTCTTATTTCCTGTTTGGTTCAAGAGTTCGTTTGTAAAGTGTTCTTTACGTTTTGGTTTCGAAAATTTGTCTGCATTATAAGCATTTGAGTTTCCTTTTGGAATGGATAATGATGTCCAGCTAGCATCACAAACCATTTTTCCAATGAAAATAATTTGTCCTATATGATAAGGGTAATGGGCAAGTTGTCTATTTATGGCCTCCACAACAGAGTGCCCCATATTGCGTATATAAATTTCCTTTTGTAAGTCCTCTTCTTTCAAACTGTCTAGGGCTTCAAACAAGCAAGTCCACCCCGCATTCCATTTGTCTAAAAGTTCTTGTCGAGTGTAAATATCATTATCAAATTCTGCGTCTCTGTTTCTCCATTCTTTTTCACCGTCAGACGTTAAAAAATCAGTCCAACGAGAAAGCATATTACCCCAAAGATGTTTTACTATGGTAGAAATGCTATTGCTTTCATTGTTATATTGCCAAAAAAGTTGTTCTTCTGTCAATTGGGCAAACGTTTTATCACCGAGCATTTTATAATACTCAAATTGCTTTCTGGCACTGATTAAAAAGTCTGTTGTCATTTTGAAGTATATTTTTTGAGTAAACTGTAGTTAAAAATTAAATTTCACATTGTGAAATAGTAAGAAAGAAGAACACTTTCATTGGCGAGCAACACATTCAACTTATATTTCAATCCGACTATTCACTTTAGTCCTTACAAATATCTAAACAAATAATAATAAATCTCCCAAAAGTTTAGTATGCCTTGTTGCAGTGTGGAAATTGAGAGTTAATGTTGGTTGCATAAGCATCAAATAATTTCAATTACCGCAAAACCTACTAGCTTTACCTCCACTTGGTTCCAATTACTGTAAAACCTACTAGGTTTATCTTCCCTTGGTTCCAATTACTGCAAAACCTAGTAGCTTTACCTCCACTTGGTTCCAATTACTGTAAAACCTACTAGGTTTAACTTCCCTTGGTTCCAATTACTGCAAAACCTAGTAGCTTTACCTCTACTTGGTTCCAATTGCAACTAAACCTACTAGGTTTACCTCCCATTGGTTCCAATTGGTGTATATCCTTACAAGTTTTGCTCCCAATGAAAAATGAGATTATCAGTGCCGAAAAATATTTATTTTTAGTAATTGTTATAAATACCGTGTACTGTGCTTTTAAAAAACTACTTTAATCCAATAAGATTATCTAGATAAAGGACGACCTAATAACCCGCCCCCCTACATTTCCCTAGTCTCATAAGTCTATTCAAAAAAGATTCGTTCACTTTTTTAAAGCATCAATCATGGCAAAGAAAGCGTATGGGATGTTCACAAACTGTTTTTGAGTTAATTACACGTGGTAATCACTCAGTAGCTGCATACCTTTTTAAACAGCATGTTGACAGTCTATTTTGCCTATAGTGCAACTGTACCTAAGCAATGACTTGCTACAACAGTGCTAATCCTAAGTATTTAGCCTTTAATGCTTGTACCATTACCCACTCTAGCCAAAAGGGCAAACAGAGTGGTAAAGTGCTGAACATGGACACCATACTGAATAGTATGCCAGCCTATTTGAATGACTAGCAGCCTTTAAGAAAGCTAAAAAACTGGAAGGTTGCAAATTATGTAAGCAGAAATTTAAAAATGAGTTGGAAATAGAAATTGTTTTGAAACTCGTGATATTGTGTAATGGAAATGTTGATACCCCAAATGAAATTTTATTGTTTAACACCCTCATAAATATCTTTCTAACTGATGAGTGTTCTTCACCAACAATAACTAGAATCATTTAATCATTATTAGAACTTGTATTCTCTTCATCAGTAATTGGGTTAGCGGCTATTTCTTCTTCCCTATTCTCATTCCATTCCACGATAAAGTTATTCATCCCTTCCCCTATCAATAGCGTCATATAGCGTTGTTGAGAAAGTTCTAATAGCGATAAAAACAGGAACAACGCATGAATCCTATCTTTACACAGTTCAAATATCTGTTCAAAGGCCACCTTCTTTTCCGTTTGCACCAGGTTTAGCATGTGTTCTCTGCTGCCCTCCATGGTGTAGTTATACCTCACCACCGTGTGTACGGGTTTGTTTTGGCGTTCATGCACACGTTGCATCACCTTCTCAAAGGCCTTCATCAATTTAAACATAGTTATGGCTTGTATCTCCGTTCCTTCGCCACTAGCCTCACCTATTTCTGCCAGTTCTTTTTGTAGGTTACCACGCTTCACCATCAATAAACGTTCAGCTTCCATCTCCGCCATCTTTATGGAAGCTTCCTTAAACCGCTTATATTCAAGTATCTTGTCTACCAACTCTTGCCTAGGATCAATTTCATTGCCATCAGGATCTACTTCTTTTCTAGGCAATAAAAGCCTCGCCTTAATACGCATTAAGGTAGATACAAACAAGATAAACTCGCTGCTCAACTCAATATTCAGCTTTTCTTGCGTATGTATAAAGGCAAGAAAGTCGTCCATTATCTTGGTGATGGGGATATTATAAATATCCAATTCATCACGTTCAATAAAGAATAACAGCAAATCGAAGGGCCCTTCAAAATGCTCCAATTTAATTTGATAGTTTGTTGTATTCAACTTAGAAATTTTATATTTTAAGTTTTGTATTTTAAATTAAAAATACTTTCGACAAAGCCTCCAACTTTTGTCTTTTTACTTTCAATTTTCGACTTTCCACTAATAACTAATCACTAATCACTAGACTTCATTTCTGAATAGTACTGATGAAAATATGGTATCGTTTCTATTCCTTTATAAAAGTTGAATAAATCGAATTTCTCATTGGGACTATGCAGGTTATCGCTATCCAATCCGAAACCCATAAATACTATTTTGATACCTAGTTCTTGTTCAAACAAAGCGCAGATAGGAATACTTCCTCCGCCTCTTACCGGAATAGGTGCTTTACCAAATGTGGTAGTAATCGCTTTTTCGGCAGCCTTATATTCTATGCTATCTATTGGGGTAAGGTATGGTTCGCCACCATGATGTTCAAACGCATCAACCGTAATGCCTGCCGGTGCAATGCTTTTAAAGTAGCTGATAAGCTTCTCTGTAATTATTGCTGATGACTGATTAGGCACCAAACGAGCAGATATCTTAGCAAAAGCCTTTGAAGGAAGAACCGTTTTGGCACCTTCACCTATGTAGCCTCCCCATATTCCGTTTACCTCAAGTGTTGGCCTGATGCCAGTTCTTTCATTGGTAGTATATCCTGTCTCCCCCCATAAACTCGAAATACCAAGGTCGTCCTTATATTCAGCTTCATCAAAAGGAGCTTCGGCCATCTTAGCTCTTTCTTCTGCAGATGATTCAAGTACATCATCATAAAAACCAGGAATCGTAATATGGTTATTTTCATCGTGACAAGAAGCAATCATCTTAGCCAAAATAGTTGCAGGATTAGCCACTGCACCACCATAAACGCCACTATGTAAATCACGGTTTGGCCCCGTAATTTCCACTTCAATATAGCTAAGTCCACGAACGCCCGTATCTATCGATGGATTCTCCATACTAAGCATTGAGGTATCGCTTATCAATATCACATCCGCCTTTAATAGTTCTTTATTTTCTTTCACAAAAGTGGCAAGGTTAGGGCTGCCTATTTCTTCTTCTCCTTCAATGATAAACTTAACATTATTGGCGAGTGTATTCGTTTTCACCATTGTTTCAAATGCCTTCACGTGCATGTAAACCTGCCCTTTATCATCGCAAGCACCTCGGGCAAATATTTTTCCGTCTTTAATCAAAGGCTCAAAAGGACCGCTATTCCACAAATTCAAAGGATCTGCTGGTTGCACATCATAATGTCCATACACCAAAACGGTTGGTTTAGATGCATCAAAAATCTTTTCACCATAAACCACCGGATGTCCTGCAGTAGGATAAATAGTTACGGTGTCAGCACCTGCATCTAGCAAGCGTTGTTTTACCGCCTCGGCACAAGTCTGCATGTCAGATTGGTGTTCGCTTTTAGCACTAATACTAGGTATTCTCAATAAATCTAAGAGCTCATTTAAGAACCTTTCTTTATTCTCTTCTTGATAATTTTTCCAAGCTTGCATAATTTCTTTTTTTATTTAATAAAAAGGCAATGATATTTGTAAAATGTTATAGGCAGCGAATTTACTCTTATCTACTTCTTAAGAAAAAACAATTTAAAATAGCAACAAAATGAAAAAGTTATTAACAGTTATTGTACTATTTGCAACCATTACTAGTTGCAAAAAAAGTTCGGACACCACCGTTAAAGTGCCAAATACAAGTTACAGCCCTGTATCGGTTGGAAGTACTTGGACTTATTTGCGAAATTCTAGTGATTCGGTTTACAAAGATTCAGTTTACAAGTTTACTGTTACTGATAGTACAGTTTCTTATGGTGACACTGTTTATACGGTTGTAAATAGTACTGCAGGTGGAGATGTTTATTATGCAGTAAAGGATACAGGCTATTTTAGAAAGGGAAGTTTACTGTCAAGTTTGGGATTAGAAGAACTAAGTTCTTATGCTGAGTTTTATTTGCCGAAGAAGCTGGTTAAAAACATCACTTGGTCAAATCATATTGATGTTAAATACTTAGGAAATACTATCCCTGTAACGATTGCTTATACACTATCAGGAACTGCCGATGCGTTGACAATACTTGGAAATCATTTCTCAAATGTTGCTCACGTTAGTGCTTCATTCTCAGGTACATATCTTGGTTACAAGATTGCACTCGGGACTGGCGACTTTTATTATGCTCAAGGTATTGGTTTGATTAGCTTTAACTTAGCCACCATTGATTTTATGACAGGTACATCATCTACAAATACTTTTAATTTGAAATCATATACAATAAAGTAATAAAGTTAGGGTTATCATAAAATAGAAAAGCCATTTCGAATGTTTTCGAAATGGCTCTTCTATTTTTATAGTTAAATGTATTTAACAGCTCATTAATTACTACTGCTATCAAAAACTTGCCCTCTTTCTGTTTTAAGTATGCGGGATGGGTATCTATTTATCACAATAAAATCGTGTGTAGCCATCAAAATCGTTGATCCATAATCCTTTACAATCTCAAACAATAACTGCATAATTTCATCACTAGTTTCTGGATCTAGGTTTCCGGTAGGTTCATCTGCCAAGATAAGTTTAGGAGAATTTAATAACGCACGTGCAATGTCTACCCTTTGCTGTTCGCCACCACTCATCTCAAACGGCATTTTAAAGCCCTTACTCTTTAGTCCTACCTTATCAAGCACATCATTAATCTTTTCCTCCATCAATCGTTCATCCTTCCAGCCTGTAGCTTTCAGTACAAATTTCAGGTTCTCATAAACATTTCTATCAGTCAATAACTGAAAGTCTTGAAAGACAACACCTAGGTTTCTACGCAAAAACGGAACTTTCTTCCAGTCCATATCACTCAAATCGAATCCTACTACATTAGCCTTACCTTCTTTAAGTTGAAGTTCGCCATATAATGTTTTCAAAAGGCTACTCTTTCCAGTACCGGTTTTCCCAACAAGGTAAACAAACTCCCCTTTTTCTACAGTGAAGTTTACATTCTCTAGCACAAGGCTCTGCCCTTGAAATATATTTACGTTTTCGAGTGATATAACTGTTTCTGCCATGGTATAATTGTTTGTATCTGCCTATTAAACGAAAAAAGAATGAAAATATGATTTGAGCAAATAATTTTAACTAATAAATGATCTCACCAAAAGTCCCACTCAATACTAATTCTTTCTTTTCTGATGTTTCGACCCTTCCAACTATTTTAGCTTCTATTTCATAGTGATTGGAAATCTTAATCATTTTAATGGCTGCTTCTTCAGTTGTAAATACTTCTAAGCGATGCCCCATATTAAACACTTGGTACATTTCGCGATAGTCTGCCCCAGAGTTTTCTTGAATCAATTGAAAAATAGGAGGAACATCAAATAGGTTATCTTTTACAATTTTCAAGGGTTTCGGCAAATACTTCATGCACTTAGTTTGTCCGCCACCACTGCAATGAATGATGCCAGTAATGTCGTCAAAATGTGCATCTAATAAATGCTTTAATAATGGAGCATAAGTTCTTGTAGGACTAAGTAGCAACTTGCCAATGGAATGTGCTTTTCCATCTATCAAAACGTTGTCTTCTACTTTATTCTTCCCTATGTAAACAACTTTGTCAGCAAGGGTAGGCTCGTAAGTTTCAGGATACTTTTCTGCGTAATATTTACTAAGCACATCATGCCTTGCACTCGTTAGTCCATTACTCCCCAATCCGCTATTGTAACTAGTTTCGTAAGTAGCTTGCCCACTACTTGCAAAACCAACTATCACATTGCCCTCAGTAATTTTGTCATTAGTTACCAACTTATTCTTTGGCCATCTTGCCGTCATGGTGCCATTTACAGCAATCGTTCTAACCACATCTCCTACATCAGCCGTTTCGCCACCTAAGTAATGAATATTAACGCCAAACTCTTTTAATTGATTAAAAAATTCTTGAGTACCATCTATCACCGCCCCTAAAACCTCGCCAGGAATCACGGCCTTGTTTCTATCGATGGTTGAAGAAAAAAGTAAGTTATCGCATACACCCACACAAAGTAAATCATCAAGATTCATGGCCACTGCATCTTGCGCAATACCTTTCCAAACAGAAATATCGCCTGTTTCTTTCCAATATAAATACGCCAATATGCTTTTAGTGCCTGCCCCATCGGCATGGCTAATGTTTACCCAATCTGCATTCCCTCCCAAAAAATCAGGATACATTTTGCAGAACGCATTTCCATATAAGCCTGCATCGAGGTTTTTTATTGCTGCATGAACTTCTTCCTTTTGTGCCGAAACCCCCCGTTGTGCGTATAATGACATAATAAAATTGATTGACTTTGTTTTATCGAATGGCTGCGAAAGTAAGTAATGAGCGCAACTAATTGGGTGTAAATGCTAATGATAATGAGATTTGGCTGAAAGAATTGAGCGTCTTTCTATTATGATTATCCTATTACTACTTGTTTGATTACGAATTACCATAAATAAAAAAGCCCGAAGCGGTTAGCTTCAGGCTAGTTAATATTTTATTGTATTAGCTTAGTTTTCTAATGGTGTCCTTTTACCAGAGGTCAGCTTTTCTAACACAGATTCTAGTCTTCTTTGTTTAGTTTCTCCTCTTTTTGTATCAGCCAAAAATGTTACATACTCATTTTGGTTGGTTTCAGACAAAGAAGTAAAGAAATCTCTAGCCTCTGTATGTTTCTTGAAGATCTTTTCTAATTCCGCTGGAGGAACAACTAGTTTCTTTTCAAATTCTACCGAAGTGCTTATTGTAGCAGCCTCAGTATGCTCAGTAACAAAAACAGTTGTTGATTGTCCTTCGGCAGATGCAACTCCATTTTTTCTAAATAAAACGGCGTTCCAAACATTATCTATTGAAACAAGATTTAAGTTTTCAAATCCACTTTCAATCAATAAATCCCAACTACTTTGCCTATTTAGATCGCTTACTATTTTACTTGTCTTCTTAGGATAGGCAATCCACAACTTACTGTTGGGGTGCAAGGCAATAAAAACTTCTCTCAGTATGTTATTGAGTTGGTTTTGATTTACCGCAAATACTAGTGCAAAATCTATTTTCTTAGATCTTAGTAGGGGAGTTACGTTCTTAGCGTAAGATAGCTTTACAAACTGCTTTTCAATTGAAGATGGGAGTCCTTGAATAAGGAGGGTTCTTTCATCTTTTAACTCTAAACTTTCAAATAAACTGTTAGACATGCCTAAAATAATTGAATTAGGTGATGTTAATGAGAACTGCAAAGATAATTAATGTCAGCCTATTAAAATCTATATTAACTTATGTTGTTATTTTTAACAAGGAATTGGGCTTTTAATACACATTAAATTTAAGTTTATAAATTGAATTGTATAGCCTAAATTTAATTGCCATCCATATTTCTTCGTTCTTTTCGCCTATCTCTATATTTTAGAATAGGCACTTTACTTTCTGTACCTTTTAGTATTCTAGTAATGTTCTTTTGGTGAGTAAGTACAATCATGGCTGCTACTAGTACCGCAAATATTCTGTACAATTGTTCCTTCTCATTAAAAATAAAAAGAATGAAAACCATGAAAGACAAACCAGCCAATATAGAACTCAATGAAACGAATCTGGTAAGATATAATACTAGCAAAAATACCCCAACACAGCAAAGTGCTACTAAGGGTTGAATAGCCACTGCCATGCCAAATAGGGTTGCAACACCCTTGCCTCCTTTAAAATTAGCCCAAATAGGGAATATATGACCAGCCACGGCTGCAAGTCCTAAACCTATCATAAAGTTCGTCCTTTGGAGTTCATGGGTGAGGTAAAAAGGTAAAAATATGTATAAGGAAGTGCCAATTACGCCCTTCACCATGTCTACAATCATTACGAAAGTACCCCATTTTTTACCGAGAATTCGGTAAGTGTTTGTTGCACCAGCATTACCACTTCCGTAGTCTCTGATGTCAATCTCAAAGAAGTATTTGCTAACCCAAACAGATGTAGGAATAGAGCCAATTAGATATGATAATATTATTAGAAAAACTTCCCTCATTATGCAAATTAGTTTGTAAAACTGTTACAAATATATCGAATTAATAGATTATACAATTAATACATCTTCTAAATTTTATATAGCTTTTAAGAATTTAAGTGCAATCCAATTGTTTTTTGTAACAGTTAACAAATGTTCCCATCCTTGAATATTAGCGGCTGCAAGTATATCTTTTTCATCTTCGGGCAGCAATCCGCTCAATAAAATATATCCATTTGGCTTAATATCGTCCGACAAAGCAACTATATTATCAAGAATGATATTCTTATTAATGTTCGCCAAAACTATATCAAATTTCTTCCCTGTTTTTGCATTATCGGCCTTTTCAATGTTGATATATTGGCAGTTATTAGAAGTAATATTTTCCATTGAATTCTCTATACACCAATCGTCATAATCTACTGCCAGAATCGAATTGCTACCAAGCTTTTCAGCCAATATCGCCAGAATGCCAGTGCCAGAGCCAAAGTCGTAAACCGTTTTATTTTTAAAATCCATCCCTCTCATCAAATCCATCATCATATAAGTGGTGGCATGATGACCAGTGCCAAAACTCATTTTGGGGGTAATGATAATTTCGTGTTCCACATTTTCAAGGGGCGCATGAAAGGAAGCTCTTACACCTACAAAATCATCAACCGTCATTGGGCTAAAGTTACTTTCCCATAGTTCGTTCCAGTTTTGGTGGGGGATGTTAGTTTGGGTATATTCTACCTGATACTTGTCTGTTATTTCCTTAAGAGCAGCTTCGTCAAAATTTGCTTCAGGCAAAAATGCTTTAAGTCCTAAATCTGTCTCCTCAAAACCTTCAAAGGCAATTTCAGAAAGTTCAGCAATCAGTAAGTCCTTCAATTCCAGATTGGTGGTAACAATATTTATTTCCGTGTAATTCATTTTAGTGGGTTGTGCGTAAAAACATGAATAAAAGGGTGCAAAGATAGCGTTATAGAAAAGTAGCTACTTTAATTTTCATATAATGCGTATTCTCTTCTGCTTTTAGCCAATTATTTTGACTTCTTCTTTGTTCAATTTCTGAACCAATTGGTTCAATGTGATAAGGATTGAAAAATTGAGAAGATGCTTTTTTGCTAAAAAGTGAAGTCTAATCACTACCTAATTACGTCTAATCACTACATCCCGAAGCGAAATGCCTTGCTCATTTCGTTTAATGAGCAAGGCATTTCAATTAATCAGGTACTCATTTCACTTAATGAGGTGTTCATTTCAATTAATGAGTACCTCATTTCAATTAATCAGGTACTCATTTCGCTTAAT
>CANCVE010000116.1 GCA_947381435.1 Chitinophagaceae bacterium | reverse complement strand
GCATTGTTCATGGCTATTAAAAACATTGAAAAAGCATGGACACGCCCTATTGCAAACTGGCAATTAATATTAAACCAATTTCTAATTATTTTTGAAGCAAGATGTAATATTTAAAAAGCCAGTTTACACAAACTACTTTATACTCTCTTTGCTAGCTATCTGTATAGCTGGCCAATCTATGCAAAATGACTGTTTGGCTTAGGTAAAAACATGCTTTTTGATGGGAATTGGAGGGGTTGGTTTGTGTGGGATTAGATACATAATAACCCTGTTGTTTCTGGCTTGGTAACAGAACCTCATCACAGGGAATACAGTAGTGCCATAGATTATGCTGGAGGGAAAGGGTTGTTGGAAATTGATTATGTGTAAAGTATATGCGAATGATTGTAGCGAATACCACACGCCACAGGCGATGCGGTAGCAGCGAAGATGGTAGCGAATTTGGCGTGGACTAGTGGGGAAAGGGGCAACTGGACATTGATTTTCTATAATTTATATTTATTGTAGCGAAGCCACAAGTGACACACTTGCGGTAGCAGCGAAGATTGTAGCAATTGGGAAGCCGAAATGGGAGTATGTGTTCAGAGAATTTGGACACTCGTGCTTAATAGTGGAACTAGTTTGTAACTGGGATTCGCTTAAATAAATTCCCTCTCTCGCTCAGGTATTCGCTACTATCAACAACTAGCTGATTGCTAGTTTAGTTGATGTAATAAGTGCCTTATAATAGCACTATAGCGGAAACCTGAGCGAGTAGGGCACCTTCTTTTATTCATTAGGCGAACTTCTTATAATCCTAGGAACTTTTTCAATTTTAGGAATAAGCTTGCGCCTAGTTTGTGCGGGCTTTAAAAAATTCATAAAAGAATAAACAATTGATGTTGTGTTGGACAAGGCCGTACTTAAATTTTTCATTTGTTAAATTTTTTAAGAGTTAATATTTAATTAGTATCACAACACAAATATTTATGAAAAAAATCACAGAAATTATAGAATCAGTTATGAACCCTCTATAGCTATTTTCGTACACTTTGTAGTAATGTGATTAATGTTTGTATGCGAAGCAAGGGTTAAATCCAAATTCCGCATTAGAACTCTACTGCAAGTTCCAACTACTTCAAATACAAATATTTGATTGATTTATTCTCCCTCAACAGAATTTATTATGCTTTCAGTCAAAAAATCTACTCAAATACTTGTCTTTTTTGTATTTGAAACTTTCGTCACGAGTCTATTGCGGAATTTGGGTTGAAATAGTTGTAGGGAAGAGACGTCGGTACCAAATGTTGGTAGGAGAAAGTATAATACCTAAAGGTGTTTTCAACCCCTGTTTAGTATATTCAAATCAATCTTTCTCCACTTACTCGTAGGTTCAGTGAAGCTGAGGCTGAGGCTTTCAGTCAAATCGGTTTGTTGCTGGAATAAACCACAAATGCCCTAGCCAACGCTTCTTCTCGAACAACAACTACAACACTGCGTTGCTACTATATTTGTAAATAAGGAATTAGTGAATAGTGGTTAAACAGAAATAATGACGAAAGACATGGGTAGCGGGAAGTGGTTTAAAATAATATTATTGTGTTTACTGCTTTTGGGCTTTGTGAACAATGGTTTACTAGCCCAGCAACGCCCTATTGTTGGTGCAATCCGTTGGGATGCATGGTGCGGCAATATTCATCCGGTAGGCTTGGCAGTTGAGAGAAACCTTAGCCCACATCAATACCATTACCGCGCTCCATTTTATAGTAAGGAGATTAGCTGGGATTCTATACAGTGTAGAGGCGCCTCCTTATCTATCGTTCGGAAAGAAAATAAGTATGCCAAGTATTGTGGCATTAACTATTGGGCATTTTGCTGGTATCCCAAAAACAGTGGACTTGATACCATTATGCGGCTTTATCTGCAAAGTGAACACAAATACGGCGTTAACTGGTGTTGCATTTTGGGTACTGCCAAGTTTGATGAAAGGGTAGATGGGCCATGGTTGGTGAATGAATTTAGAAAAGGTATTTACCAAAAAGTGCTGGGTAAAAGACCATTGCTTTATATACTAGGAAAAGATATTGGCGCACAAACAATAGATTATCTGCAACAAATAAACAAGGCTGCGGGTAATGATTCCATTTATGTGGTAGCAATGGGAGAAGAGAAAAATACCGTTGATAAATATGCCGATAGCATACATGCAAATGCGATAAGTGCTTACACAACCTGGACTTATAATAACGGTGGGACATATTATCCATTGGTGCCCTATACGGATAGTATCCGATGGGAAGAACACCGTGCCACAGGAAGGCAGGTGATACCGTGGGTGACTACTGGCAGAAACACAAAACCAAGAATTGAACATCCTGTGTGGTGGACAAAAGTGGAGGCGAATGAATGGACACAAGATGCAACACCAAAGCAATTGGCAACCCATGTGAATGACTGTTTGAATTGGATAGAAAAGTACCCATCTAGTACACTTGCGAAAACATTTTTGATTTATGCATGGAATGAATTTGATGAAGGAGGTTATATCTGTCCTACTTTGAACAACAATAAAGAAAGAATCAGTGCAATACGCCGTGTATTGGTTAAGTGAAGGGATTGTGGAAATCTTCCTATTTAATTGAGTTTGCAATGAATCTGGTTTGTTGAGCTTATCAGGTGCATTTAAACCCAAATTCCGCAATAGGACTCTACTGCAAGTCTCAACTACTTCAAATACAAATATTTGATTGATTTATTCTCCCTCAACAGAATTTATTATGTTTTCAGTCAAAAAATCTTCTCAAATACCTGTATTTATTGTATTTGACACTTTCGTCACGAGTCTATTGCGTAATTTGGGTTAAAAGATTGAAAATCTTTCATCCCACAACATAGGGTATTGCTAGTTTTAGTTGTCTCCAAACCTACGCTTGGTTGTTTGCTCAGGTTCATATCTATTGTGAGCACGCCATTGTAGATTTAAATTACAAATTATCAATTAATATGATTTCAATTATTAATCAAGCAGGAAAGTATGGCGATAAAACGGCCATATTAGCTGATGATAAACTTTATAGTTATCGGCAATTACTTTCTGCCTCCTCCTCTTTTGCAAGCGATTTATTGCTTGATATTGATGATTTGCACGAGGCTAGGGTGGGGTTCATGGTAAATCCTGGGTTTGATTATGTAAAAGTACAGTGGGCTATCTGGCAGGCTGGTGGTATTGCCGTACCGCTTTGTCTTACCCATCCATTGCCTTCTTTGCAATACGTAATAGAAGATACCAATGCTACTATTGTGGTGGTGTCTCCAGAGTATGCGGCTATATTGGCTGATTTATGTAAGGAGCGTAGCATCAGATTGGTGGTACTAGGAAGTGAAACCCTGAAAGAAAATGTGGTGTTGCCAACTATTGATGTTACCAGAAAGGCAATGATTTTGTATACCAGTGGCACTACCAATAAACCGAAAGGGGTGGTTACAACCCACAAAAACATTGAAGCACAAGTAAAAACACTTGTAAAAGCATGGGAGTGGACATCGGCAGATCATATACTTTGTGTGCTTCCGTTGCATCATGTGCATGGTATCATCAACGTTATTTCTTGCTCGCTTTGCAGTGGGGCAACTTGCGAGTTTTTGCCATCATTCTCGGCAGAAGCTATATTTAATCTGTTCCTGCAAGGCAAGCTGAACCTGTTTATGGCTGTGCCTACCATCTATTTTAAACTGATTGCTTATTGGGAATCTCAATCTAAAGAAAAGCAAATAGAATTGACGGAATGTATGCGTAAGTTCAGGCTGATGGTATGCGGTTCGGCTGCATTGCCTGTAACGGTGATGGACAAATGGAAACACATTAGCGGACAGATTCTTTTGGAGAGATATGGCATGACAGAGATAGGAATGGCTATCAGCAATCCTTATCATGGTGAACGAAAACCTGGGCATGTGGGTAAGCCATTGCCAGGCGTAAACATTAGGTTGGTAGATGAACAGAATCATGATGTGAAGCCGGATGAAGCTGGAGAGATATTGATTAATGGAGATAATGTTTTCTTAGAATATTGGAACAGACCCAATGCTACCGAAGAGTCTTTTGTGGACGGAAGATGGTTTAAATCGGGTGATATTGCCATTGTTGAAGATGGTTATTATCGCATAATGGGTCGTAACTCGGTAGATATTATTAAGTCGGGGGGCTATAAGATTTCTGCTTTAGAGATAGAAGAGGTATTGCGAACAAACAAGCTGATAAAGGATTGCGCTGTGGTAGGTATTGATGATGAAGAATGGGGTGAACTGATAGTGGCAGCCATTGTGGTATCGGATTCTGCCATAGATTTGAAAGAATTGAACAAGTGGCTTCGCGAAAAGATGGCCGCTTATAAAACACCTAGAAAGTATTTGATAGTGGATGAATTGCCACGCAATGCAATGGGTAAGGTTACTAAGAATGATGTAAAAAAACTATTCGTATGAGGCAACTAAGGGTTAGCATTTTATTACTTGTCTTTATTGCTGTTGCAGTTGCTGCAATAGCTCAGAAGAGATATAAGTCGGAAATATTTGGTTCGGTAGAAACGGCTACAGATATTCCCTATGGTCAGGCAACAAGCATAAAGGGCATCAATCAAAGTTTATTGTTGGATGTGTATATGCCACCTAAAACTGATTCTGTAAAGTTGCGTCCATTGTTAATTTTTATTCATGGTGGAGGATTTAAAAGCAACAATAAAACTGGGTCGTTCAGCTCTTTATTGTGCAACAGTTTTGCTAGAAGAGGATATGTTACAGCTAGTATTGATTATAGATTAGGCATTGAAAAAGGAGATGAAAACAAAGGACATGCCGAGGCAATGTACCGCGCGCAACAAGATGGAAAGGCAGCCATAAGGTTTTTTAGAAAGAATGCGGCCGCTTACGGTATAGATACCAGCAAGATATTTATTACAGGTAGTTCTGCCGGTTCAATGACATGTTTGGGTATTGCCTATATGAGGGAAAGCGATGTTCCGTCTTATGTTGATAAGGATAAATGGGGCTCATTGGAGGGTAATAGTGGTAATGCTGGTTACTCATCAAAAGTGAGTGGGGTGCTGAATTGCTGGGGTTCTATGATAGACTATAACTGGATAAGAACAGGCGATGCCCCTTTGTTTAATGCTTCTGGAACAGCAGATAAAACTGTTCCATTCGATAGTTCGTATGGTTATAGCAATTTTAGATACGGCTCTTATATTCTCTATCAAAGGTGTTTGCAAGTAGGTGTCGCAACAGGATGGAGACCCTTTATTGGCGCCGGACATACACTAGACAACAATGCTACTAAGCAAGATAGTTGTATAAACTCCATGGCTGAATGGTTGTACACCCAACTAAAGATTGTAAAAGGCAAGAATGAAGAAGGTGTTTTTAGGTATGAAAAAGACATTGCTACTTTTGATAGTCTGAACAAAGTAGAGAAGTATACAGATAATGCCATCCTATTTATGGGTAGTTCTTACATACGTTTATGGAAGAACATCCGTGAAGATATTGGCCATAAAGAAGTAATACATCGTGGTTTTGGTGGTAGCAACTTGCGCGATGTGGCTTATTATGTAAAGCGGATTGTTTACCCTCATCATCCCAAAGCATTGTTTATGTATGTGGGCAATGATATTGTGGGAGGAGAGAAAGATAAATCGCCCAATCAGGTCTTTGAACTATTTAAATATGTGGTAAAGATTGTTAGAGAAAAGTATCCAACAATGCCTATTACTTGGTTACAGATTTCTCCTAGCGAGAAGCGTTGGTCTGTTTGGGATAAGGTAACTGAAGCAAATAACTTGATTAAAACTTATTGCGAAAGCAACCCTAATCTCTTTTATATTCCATCGGCAGATAAGTTTTTGGGTGAAGATGGGAAACCAATAACCAAGTATTACCGCGACGATCACCTTCATTATAACGAGGAAGGATACAAGGTTTGGGGTAAAAATATTAAAGACAAAGTGAAAGAAATAGCCGGCAATTGATAATTAATAATTTAAAATTGATATGCCAGTGAATAAACCCTAACAACTAACCACTAAAAGATTGCTATATGAAAAAACAAACAGTTCAGTTAATCTGTGCGTGTTTGGCAGGATTTGCCTTCTCTGCCAACTATACAAACCACGCTCCGATAGCAGCAATATTGATGAAGCAATTTGCTTACACAAAAACAATGGCTGGCTTACTTACCACTGGCATCTTTACCACACATGCACTGATGCAGATTCCGGGAGGACATTTGGCTGATAAGTATGGGGGAAAGAAAGTGCTGATTGTTGCTTTGGCAATAGTTTGTATTGGCAATATTGGTATTGCCTTTTCAACGGGATATGATCAGTTGTTGTTCTGGAAAGTATTTGTAGGCTTTGGTACGGGAACTTCTTTTGTTAGCGGGGCACGATATATAGCACAAGTAATGCCCCACCAAATGTTGCACAAGGCACAGGGATATTATGGTGCTTCAGTATTATCAGGATCAGGGTTTGTGATTTTTGCAATACCTCGATTGGCTGAACATTTTGGATGGTCTGGTTCGTTTTTAACAACAGCATCGGTAGCAATACTCGCACTAATAGTATGGCTAACTGTAGCTCCGAATCCAGAAATAAAACCACATCCACACGTTAGTATCGGTAGTTTATTATCTCATGGTCAGTTATGGTTATTAGGATTGGTTCAGATGGCATCATTCGGTTTGGCATTAGTAATAGGTTCATGGATAGTAGAACTATTAAAAACAAAGATGGGATTACCACCTATCAAGGCGGGTGCTATTGGTAGTTTAGTATTGTTGTTAGGCATATTTACACGGGTTTACGGTGCTGCATTGGTTTCAAAAATTGGTTACAGAAGGCTATTGGTTGCTAGCCTTACATTCAATATCATTGGATGTTTATTATTGGCAATAAATAATCCTTCTTACACAATTGCATTATTAGCCATTGTGTTGATAGGAATTGGTTCTGGGCTTCCTTATGCAGCATTGTTCAACAGGGCTGTAGCCTTGTTTCCGGGAAGAGGAGGAGCGGCAATGGGATTGGTAAATATGCTAGGCATAGTAATGATTTTGGGCGGCGCACCATTGGTTGGCAAAATTGCCGACTGGACGGGCAGCTTCTCATCGGCTTTCATCTCTATGGCGGTATTTTCTTTTGTTGCTATGCTGGCTTCTTTTGGTATTAAAAAACATTATCATCAAGAACACACCTAAAATAAGGTTATGATTATCGAGTACGGCACACTAGCGTTTAAGGAAGAATGGTTGGATTATATTCAGCAAGACCCTGTGCATCCTTCTATCCCTTTGGATATTAGGATAAAAGGTACCCGTACCGTATTGGCTTATCTGGATGATATAAATGGAGAACCTCATGCCTTGATTTGCATTAAACTAGGAGATAAACTACCACAAAACATGGAGTTCATTCTTAGTGATGATGATGCGACCGAAGTGGTTGACGATAATTATATGTTTGCAATCTTCTATTCTATATTTAAACTAGAACACTCTACCCTAAAAGGAGCAGGAGCAAATGCCATTAAAGAAGCCAAACAGCATTATAGAAACAAGGGTATGAAAAGGTTTTTTACGCTTAGTCCAATACCTAGCCTTCGAAAAGATTTTAAATACATCCCTGCGGAAAGGGCGATAAAGAAGTATCTGAATGCGGGTACAAATGCAGTCGCTAAATTTCATTTATCTAATGGGGCAACCATCCATGCCATTCATTACAATGCAGACATGAGTCCACAGCGGATATTTGAAAGTTGGGGCATCATGGTTAACTATGATTACTGCGATTATTTATAATATCTTACTTCTTTCTTACTATTTATTTCACATATTAATATTTCTAAGCTACGTTAGTCCTTACTAATCATTGATAATTACTACATTTACCGTCAAACTTTTTAGTAGTATGAATAGTGAAATGCATAAACCAATCATTGGTTTTACTTGCGGAGATTTGAATGGCATTGGAATAGAATTAATTATAAAAGCCCTAAGCGATAACAGAGTCTTAGATTTATGTGTGCCTGTTGTGTTTTCTAATAATAAATGTATCAATTTTTACAAGAAATCATTACCCAATATAAACTTCAATTTTCATAGTACTAAAGACTTGCACAGGCTTAATCATAAGCAAGTAAACATTGTAAATTGTTGGGAAGAAGATGTTGATATTACACCCGGAGTACTTACTGAAACTGGTGGAAAATATGCACTCATCTCATTGCAACAAGGTACTGCCGCCTTAAAGGATGGACTTATAAACGCCTTAGTTACCGCCCCAATTCATAAAAAGAACATACAGTCCGACGATTTTAAACATAGTGGACACACACCTTACTTTAAAGAATTCTTTGCAGTAAATGATGTGCTGATGTTCATGGTTGCTGAAAATATGCGTGTAGGATTGGTAACTGAACATGTGCCCGTTTCTGAGATTTCTAAAAATATATCGAAGGAAAAGATATTAAGTAAGATAAAAATCATGCACCAAAGCTTACAAAAAGACTTTGGTATTGATAAGCCAAAAATTGCAGTATTGGGATTAAATCCACATGCTGGCGATGAAGGATTAATTGGCAATGAGGAAGAAACTGTTATTAAGTTCGCCATAAAAGATGCAAAACATAATATGCTTGTTTTTGGGCCATTCAGTGCTGATGCATTCTTTGCCCGCGGATCGTATGAAAAGTTTGATGGCGTATTGGCGATGTATCATGACCAAGGTTTAATTCCCTTTAAATCACTAGCTTTTGGTGAGGGGGTTAACTATACTGCTGGTCTTCCTGTGGTGCGTACAAGTCCTGATCATGGAACTGCATTCGATATTGCGGGTAGAGACAAGGCAGATGCTAGTTCATTTTTGGAAGCAATCTTCGAAGCGATAGATATTTTCAGAAGCAGACAAGGCTATAAAGATGCAAGGGCAAACCCAATGAGAAAAATGAGTGCAAGGTTTTTGGCTAATAGTGTAGATGAAAAATTAGCTGAAGAAGCATCCTAAACAAGTTAATTAAACAAGCTATATATGATAACGATTACTAACGAAACATTGAGTGTTTCTATTGCTACAATGGGTGCCGAATTGATAAATGTTTACAACAAACAAACTGGTATCGAGTATTTATGGGATGCCAATCCTGCCTTTTGGCCAAAGACTAGTCCTGTATTATTTCCAGTAATTGGAGGGTTGAAAGATGGAAGCTACACGCATAAGGGTGGAACTTATTCTTTTAACAGACATGGTTTTGCTAGAGAATCTTTGTTTGTGGTAGAAAGTCAGAGTGAAAGTAGTGTTACATTGGTGTTGCAGACATCAGAGGATACTTTAAGGCAATATCCATTTCAATTTAAGTTCTCAATTACTTATTCTTTAAGTGGTGGAGTGTTGAAGAATACTTATTTAATAGAAAACAAAGGAGACGAACCGCTTTTGTTTTCTGTAGGTGCACATCCAGCATTTAGAGTGCCATTAGTAGAAGGAGAAGATTTTTCAGATTGCTATTTGGCATTCAACGAAACAGAGAATGCAGGTGTTTATCCAATTTTAGCCGACGGATTAATTTCTAATACGTCTCAGCCTTTCTTTGATAATACCAAAGAACTTCCTCTTAAAAAAGAACTGTTTTATAAGGATGCACTGATATTTAAGGAACTAAAATCAACAGAAATATCTATTCTAAGTAAAAAAAGTAAGCATGGAATAACTTACAGCTTCGAAAACTTCCCTTATATGGGTATTTGGAATGCTAAGGATGCAAATTTTGTGTGTATTGAGCCTTGGTGTGGTTTGGGCGATGTAGAAACTACTACTAGTGTATTATCCGAAAAAGAAGGTATTAATAGTTTAGCTATTGGGGATTCATTCGCAAGAAGTTGGTCTGTGTCTACTTTTTAATTGTATCATACTATAAAACAAAAAGGGCAAGTAATTAAGATTTACTTGCCCTTTTTGTTTTATGAAAATCTAAACTTATTGTACTGGAGAAGGTGTCTTGAACTTAGGAACCTTTACTTTATAACTGAAAGGCATTATGTAAGTGGTATTTCCTCTATCGTAGCGCATCATTGAGTTCATTTGAACCCCGTTTGTTGATGTTTGTTTCTGAGATAAAATATCAGAACTAGTATAGTGTAAGTTGTATTTGATAGAATTTAGAGAGAATGTGTGGCGGAAACTGCTGAAGTTCTTTAAGGAATATTTGCTATTCCTCGACTTCTCATCGCTAATGCCAGTAAACGTGATAGAGGCGAAAGCAAGCTTCACAAACATCACAAGAATGAGTGCAATCGAGTATCTTTTTATGTCTTTTAGATTTTTCATATAGGCAAATGTAGATATTTTTCTTAAATATATCCCAAAATTTATCGGTAAACCTTTTATTATTCAGGTAAATCAATCTTTTTTTATCAAAACGGCAATATAAATACTTCTTTTTATCCTGATTTATCCTTTATCAACAATCGTTGATAAAGGAAATTGCCTACATTTATTAAGTAATTAAGTATATCTCCTACATTTAATAAACCATTTATTATGAAAGAACAATCTTATCATGAAGACAGGGAAGAAATAAAGGAATTATTGAGGCAATATCAAAACCTTAAAGGCGGTAGAAGCCATTCCTTTATTGAAGAGGACGATTTTGATAGAATTATCGATTATTATGATGATAAGGATAATTTGGGAGAGGCTTTGCAAGCTGCCGAGGTTGGTTTGGAGCAATTCCCTTATTCTAGCGCATTAATGATCAGGAAAGCCGATATCCTGTTGGCTACGCGCCATTACGAAGAAGCGCTTTCCATTCTGGAAATAGCAGAACTTTACGACACATCGAATATTGATTTATACATTCTTAAAACAGATACTTATCTGGCTTTAGATCAGCAACAAAAGGCTGTAGACTTGCTTGAAGCTGCTCTACAACGATTTGAAAGTGAAGAAAGGTTAGAGCTTCTGTTTCAGTTGACAGATGTTTATGATGACTATGAAGAGTTTGAAAAGGTGTTCGACTGCCTTAAATTAATCCTAGAACAAGAACCTAACAACGAAGAAGCCCTTTATAAGATATGTTTCTGGACAGACTTTACTGGGCGCAATGAAGAAAGTATTCGTTTACATCAGGCTATAATAGAAGAGTATCCTTACAATGAAATTGCTTGGTTTAACTTGGCTGCTGCTTACCAAGGATTGAAGCTGTACGAAAAAGCAATCGACGCCTACCAATATGCCATCGTAATAGAAGAAAAATTCGATTATGCTTACCGGAATATGGGAGATGCCTATTTGCGGTTACGTAAGTATAAGGAAGCCATCGAAGCGTTGGAAAAAGTTTTAGAATTAGCACGCCCTGAAGATGTAATTTATGAGGCTATTGGGCATTGCTACCATCGTATGGGCAATTATGCATTGGCAAGACAGAATTATAAAAAAGCAACACACCTAAATCCTGATGATGCCAAACTGCACTATAAAGTTGCGGTTACTTACATGCTCGAAAAGCAATGGCAGTCTGCAATTAGGCATATAGAAGTTGCCATGCGTATAAATAGGAATGCAGCCGAACTGAACTTGGCAATGGGCGAATGTTTGTTGATGTTGGAAAGAAGCAAAGAAGCTATTCAGTATTTTGGAAATGCGGTGAGTAGCCGTCCCAAAAATGCGGCTTGCTGGCAGGCTTTAATACGTTGTTTGATACAGGCAGATATGCTGGAAGATGCTGCCGAACAATGCCTTGTTGCGATGGATAAAACGATTAATAAACCCATTTTCATATTCTATTATAGTGCTAGTTTGTTTCTGTTGGGCCGCCAAAAGGAAGCTTTGTTACAGCTAGAAAAGGGAATGGAGAAAGCGCCCAAACTAATGAAGAAGTTTATGGAAATATTGCCCTCCGTATTACAAAATCCAAGTGTGGTGGATGTAATAGCCCGTTACAAAAAAGGAAAGTAGGGGAAGGGCGATTTGAATGTCGTAGGAGAATTGGCGAACCTGTTTTTTTCATTAGGACTTTTCTATAAATAATCGTTCTCTCCTCCCCAAAATATTTCTTTTCCTACCTGCACAATATCGTCAACACTTCTACGTTTTGTAAGTAGGAATTTTCCCTGCGATACCAAATAAATCACAAGGGATTTTATTGTACGGGTCAAACCGATTATCTAATGAGGAGGATGGCACACCCGTCTTACTAAGATAATCACCACCAACAATATGAAAACGTTAGCTCCACTTCACTCATAATCTTATCGCCGAAGGCTTAATAAAAACCTTTTAGGGTAGAAATTTCAGCGCGATAGCTTAAAAGGTATCTTTTATGCATGAAATTTCAGCGCGATAGCCTAAAAGGTATCTTTTACCTATAAAATTTCTGTGCGATGGCTTAAAAGGTATCTTTTATGCATGAAATTTCAGCGCAATGGCTCAAATGACACCTTTTAAGGTAGAAATTTCAGCGCGATAGGTTAAAAGGTTTTTTTTATTCAAGAATTTTCTGCGAAATGGTATAAAAATATTCTTTCAGGGGTGGAATTTCATCACATCACACAAATCAAACACTTACAAGCCCCATTATTAATGGGTTTTCTCTTATTGTTATCATTATTAAACAAAAAAAATGAAAAATACATTATTCATGGAATTTTTTTCCAATCGGTTTGATGCAAAGCGTTATATCGATTCTCGTTTGCAAACCTTTGTCCGTTTCGTTATTGCAGCGCTGACTTTAAATAATCCTTCTGGCGTTTTTGACGATGTTATTCTCAAGCTTACCAATGCGTACAGCACCTATTTTGGAGATTACAATACAAAATCGATCGACAAATCGGACAGCACAGGATTTACAGTAGAGCTTCGGGTTGCCGTTAAGAAGTTTTACGATGGTGTTCATGCAGACTATCATGCCATCGCTGCCGTGTTTGCAGTTGGGTCTGC
>CANCVE010000115.1 GCA_947381435.1 Chitinophagaceae bacterium | reverse complement strand
CCAAAGTGTAGTCTTTGAGGCTGAAAGTGTCGTCTTTGCCAAAAGGAGTGTATGTTTTGAGTAGGAGAGTGGCATTTTAGAAGGGAAAAGGGTATTTTCTTTGTTTGAACCAGGATTATTTTGATAAAAGGATAGATAGGATTACTCGTTGTTGTTAGGTGTTCTTAACCAAAATCTAGAGTAGGATTCTCTATATTTGTAAAAGAGCTTCTTCATTGAACATTTTATTGATTGATGTTGGTTAAGTAAACTTAGAATAAGCTGAAAATGGGGGATGCCGCTAAAGTCTTAAATGACTTTGGAAAACTTGAGAGTGTTTTATGGGGATGAAATCTTATTAAATTCTCAGGTTATGACTAATTAAAATGCCTAAAATTATGATACTAAAACGATATGTTATATCTGGCATTCATAAAACTACAAAAAGAAGAAGGAAAATTATAGTAGAGGAATTTTCTGATTCCGAAGCTATAATTTTCGCAATAAATAGGGGATTGACCGAACCGCTTGAAGTCAAGGAACAATCGCCCGAGCCGCCAAGCGAAAAACAATTAAAATTCGCAAGTGACTTAGGAGCTATTGTCCCATTGAATGCCAGTAAAGACGACTTAATTGTGATTATACAAAAAAAGCTTGATAGAGATTCGGACCCAAACTCAGGGTTGGTAGATTACGCTAATCATCATAAACTAATTTTCTCTGAGTATATTGGTAAGAGAGCTCTATATAATTTGATTTATGGGAGTTTGCCAAACAAAGACAGAGCAGCATTCTTTATATTTTCAGTTTATCGTTGGTTGACAGATGATAGAATGGCTAACCTTGAAATTCATCCTAGTAGACAAATCTTTTTCGACTTTGCTTTACAAGTATTAGACAATGAGAAAATTATTTCTTCAATAAATCGCTATTCAGGTGATAATGTTCGCTTTTTTGGGAAAATAATACAATCAAATGGGCAAGAAATATTAGGAGGAAGTTTAAATACAATAGCTTATAAAGCTGCTTGTGAATATCTAGAAGTAACGCTTAAAATTTCAACTAACAAAAAGATTCACAAATTTAAAAATGAAACTCCTGAAAGCAAAAAGATAGGAAATGGGTTACAAATAGTAGGTAGTGCCATTATCTTTTTTGTCATCTTGTTTTTCATATTCATCGTAATAATTGTAGTCTGGGCTTTACTTGCATCGCTATTTAAATAATACAGCAATCTTATACATCCATCTGTTAATGAATAATAAATTGATCTTCGATAATCGGGGTACTTGAGTATGAATCCTTTCATGTTAGTTTTTATTACTAGTCTAATAATGGTTAATAAGCTTCAAAATAAAAAAAGTGCAGCCACTACTATCGAGTGGCTGCACTTTTTGTTTAAAACCGTTACTGTTAGGCTGAGTTTCTGCCCGCATTGATAATACCGAAGCTACAACGCATGGCTAGCTTTTCGTACGTTGTTTTAATTGGGGCACTACCTATCAAGCGTTCTTCCAATAAACGTACTTTGGTAATAGCGTATTGCTGAATGGTAACCAACGGCAACACAATCCGTTCCCTCATCTGAATAGATAATTGATCTACAGGGTAATTGTCCATTAATTCCTTATTGCCAGATAGTTTCAATACATATTTCTTGGTTAATTCATATTCATCATGAACCATATTCCATATTTCTCCGTACACAGGATGGTCTTGTAAGAAGGCTGTAAGTGGGAAGAAACATTTCTGCATGGCCATTTGGCAGTTGTCCAATAATGTTCTAAAAAACAAAGAATGTTCGTATAAACTAACCAACTCTGCCCATCTACCTTCATCTTCTATTTGCTTAAAGGCAGTACCAACACCATAGTAGCCCGTTACGTTTTGCTTAAGCTGACTCCATGCCCCTACAAAAGGGATAGCCCTTAAATCTTTTAGTGAAAGTTTGCTAGAAGCTCCTCTTTTAGCAGGGCGACTACCAATATTGGTCTGAGCATAAAACTTTAAGGCGCTTGCATTACTAAGATAGTCTGCAAAATATGGATGTTCTTTTAGTTTTACATAAGCCTTAAAGCTCTTATCAGCCAATACATTTATCAATTCTTCTTCTTTTGGCAATATGGTTATTTCATCATTGCTGAATATATTGTGAGAGAGCCCTGCATGAAGCAATTGCTCCATATTGAATTGAGCCTTATCAATTGTACCAAAATTGCTACTTACTGTTTGTCCCTGAACGGTTAGTTGTATTTCTTTATTGGCAATCTTATTACCCATAGAAGCGTAGAACTGGTGTGTTTTTCCACCACCCCTTGCTGGTGGACCACCACGACCATCAAAGAACACAACATCAATCTCATATTGTTTTGAAATGGCAGTAAGCTCTTCTTTCGCTTTATAAATACTCCAGTTGGCCATCAGATAACCACCATCTTTTGTTCCATCAGAGAAACCAAGCATGATAGTTTGTTTCTTTTTGCGACGCACTAAATGTTGACCATAAACAGGATGTTCGTACAATTGCTTCATGATATCTGAGGCATTTTGTAAGTCATCGACGGTTTCAAAAAGTGGCACAATATCTACACTCAATTCTTCTGGTTTCCAACCAGTCATCAAGAATAAACCATACACCTCTATCACATTTAAGGCACTATTACATTGGCTTATAATGTATCTGTTGCAACCTGCTTCGCCATTTGTTTGCTGAATTTGTTTGATGGCACCCGTAACCCTAACGGTATCCTTATGTACACTATCTGTAAGAATGGCTTCATCTACATTTTTGATGATTGCGCAAAGAGCCTGCATTTTATCGGTAGCAGAAAGCGTTTCGTAATTGGGTGGTAAGACATCAGAGTTTTTAGAAATGATGTCAATTACTTTTACATGAATACTGCTATCCTGACGAACATCCAATGATGCGAAGTGCATACCGAATACTTCAACCTTACTAATAAAGTTGTCTACCAACTCTAAGAAGAGACTGTTATGTTGATAGATTATCTTATGACGAACTTCGTACAATACATCCAAAATAGATTGTTTAGTAATGATGTCTTTACAATCTGGGTTATGCTGATGTTCGTATAGTCTTTTTTCTAATTGAGAAACCAATGGTTCCACTCCCTTAAAGGTTAATCGTCTAATCAATTTCTTTGCTTCGGAATGGTAACATTTTATGATTCCTTTACGCAATGCCCCTGCCACTTTGATGGTAGTCTCAGCATCTACAAAAGGATTGCCATCTCTGTCACCACCTGGCCAGAAACCCATTTTAATTACAGGATTATCAGCACTCATACAATCAGGGAAACTACTCTTTAGGCTACTAATTATTTTTCCAGTAGCAGCGTAAAACACATTTTCCAAATACCACAACAAGCTCATAGCTTCATCGTAAGGTGTTGGCTTTGCATGTTGAAAAAATGGTGTACGTCCCAATTGCTGTAGGTAAGTGTATATCTGCGCTTCTTTATTGTGGTCAACGGCATTAGAAATGTCATGAATAATACGCAAAACAGATCCTGTGTAAAACTGAGTAGGGTGTGCAGTTAATACAAGTTCAATATTAAAGTCTTTTAACTTATCTGATAGTTTCTTTTGAGAATCATGTTGTTCTACAAGCATCTCCAAATGCTTCATCGTACCCTTTCCATTTACATCATTCACATTTGTAAATGCTGCATCTTCCAGAGCATCAAACAATACAACTTGTCTTTCTATGTATTGCACAAAACGAAACAATAAGTCAGCCTTGTCTTCTTCTTTTACGTGTGTGGTTTGTTTTGTAAAAAACTCTTCCAAAATCTGTATTGGACTATTACCTTTTGCATAGCCTTCTTCACAATCTACCAAAAGCAAGGAAACTAAAATCCCTGTTTTTTCAATTCTGTGAAATGGAAGTGAGCCGAATAGACTATTGTATAGTTGAAACTTGATACCAACATGGTTTTTAAATTTCTGGAGTGCCACCAAACGATTGTTCATAATGTGTATATGTTATGCTGTTACTGTTTATTTTTAATAAAGACTTATAAAGGATATGAATTGCTTTCAATTCTTCCTTATTCATCTTTTATATTCCTTTCAGAATAATTTTATTTAGTAAAGCAATCGTAGAGAGGCGAAAATTAGTAAAAATAATCTAACAAGAACTAAGTATTTTTAAATTAATACTAAATAAACGTCAATTGAATTGAATGGATTGGGTATAGAACTGTAAATATAAATTTATTTATATGCACCATCAATCTTTTTAATGAAGTATAACTTCTTGTTTTCTAAGTATTGTACAGGCTGATCTGAACTAACCTTAAATGGCTCAATAATAAAATCATTAAATAGCTTAAAGTCTTTGTCTGATAGGTGTTCCATTATGTTTTCAGGATGTGCTATCAGTAAGCTACTAAAATGAAACATGCTTTCAAAACCTTTAAAGAACATATCGCTTGCTCTTCCATAAAACTGACTTTTATATGCCGCTGCAACTTTTGCAGCAGTAGGAGCCGTTCTAACAAAGTTGTAAGGAGTTGTGAAAATAATATTTACACCTTTACATTCTGTGCCATCCAAATCTTTCAATCCATCCCAAGTAGGCATTCCCATTACGGTGCAGTCGTAGCTTTTGCTTGCTGCCAATGCTTTTACTAGTTTTATGCCGAATGGCTCATTTAGACTTCCGCAAATGATGGTATTAATTTTATTGCTATCAAGGCTACTACTGATGGTTTGAGCAGTAAGGTTATCCGTTAGTTCTACTATTTTATATTTTAATTGAAGTGAAGAAGTTGCTTTTGCAGCTTCTTGAAAATAGTATTGAATTAAATCTTCCAAAGGTCCTTTTTTCTTTACATAAATAAGATTACTGGTAGCATGATTTTTTTGTAAGTATTTGTAAATCTGCTCTACATGTGTTTTCAGAGAGGTATTAATCATTACTAAATAAGGATTATTAGTAACGCCGCCATCATTAGGATAAGTTGCAGATATGAGAGGGATTTTTCTTGCTTGCGCAATATCTGCCAATGGTTTTACATCTGCTCTGTTATTAAAAGCGGCAATGATTAAGTTTACACCCTCAAATTCTGGTTTGTGTGCAATAGTATAAATACTTTCCTTGCTTTTGCTGTCATAAAATAAAACCTCTAAATCTTTTCCATCCGATTGAAGGCTATCTACTGCCATCATAACACCATTGTAAAAGTCTTGCCCGGCAAGCATATACTTCGGCAAATTGTTAATACCCAGCTTATAGTCGTCGCCATTAAAAGCACTATCCAAATAAATAGGCGCAAATACGGCTACTTTAAGTCTATTCTGGGCACTTAATTGAAGACCAAAAGCCTGAAGCAAAAGAACCAAACAAAGAATTGACAATTTATTCATGAACACTTTTTTAGTTGTTAGTGATTAGTTATTAGTGGTTAGTTATTGTAGGCTAAAACTAACCACTAATAACTAATCACTAACAACTATTTACTCCCATTCTATTGTGGCTGGTGGCTTACTGCTAATATCGTACACCACACGGTTTATTCCACGAACGTTATTAATAATTTCATTAGAAATGTTTGCCAAGAACTCATAAGGCAAATGTGCCCAGTCTGCCGTCATTCCGTCCACACTTGTTACGGCCCTAAGCGCTACCGTAAACTCGTAAGTACGTTCATCACCCATTACACCCACACTTTTTACAGGCAATAAGATGGTGCCAGCTTGCCAAACTTTCTCATACAAACCTGTTTCTTTCAGCATTTTTGTATAGAGATGATCCGCATCTTGCAATAGTGTTACTTTTTCTTCTGTCACTTCTCCCAAAATCCTGATGGCCAATCCTGGCCCTGGAAAAGGATGACGGAATAATAAATCGTGCGGAATGCCCAATTCTAAACCAACCCTTCTCACTTCATCCTTAAACAGATAACGCAATGGTTCTACCAATCCAAGCTTCATGGTATCTGGTAATCCGCCAACATTATGGTGAGATTTTATAGTAGCAGACGGCCCATGAACACTAACGCTTTCTATTACATCAGGATAGATTGTTCCTTGTCCCAAAAAGCTAGCATCTTTCATTTTGGAAGCCTCTTGCTGAAAAACATCTATAAACAATCCTCCAATAACCTTTCTTTTTTCTTCTGGATCAGATTTTCCTGCCAATCCATCATAGAACAATTTTTTAGCATCGATGCCTGTAACATTAAGATCGAGTTGTTTATAAATATCCAATACTTGCTGGAACTCATTTTTTCTCAATACCCCATTGTCTACAAATATTCCGTAAAGGTTTTTACCTACTGCTCGGCTTATCAATGTTGCAGCAACAGTACTATCTACGCCGCCACTCAATGCCATAATTACTTTAGCATCGCCTATTTGTGCTTTTAGTTTTTCTACTGTTTCATGTATAAAAGAAGCTGGCGTAAACTCTTGTTTACAGCCACACACATGTACTAAAAAGTTCTTAATTATCTTTTTTCCTTCTACTGAGTGATGTACTTCTGGGTGAAATTGGATGCCATAAAGTGGAAAACCATCTCCATTAACTCTCTTAAAAGCGGCAACCGGAATGCTTTCTGTTGTGGCAAGTGCTTCGAATCCTTCTGGCAAGGCAGAGATGCTATCGCTATGGCTCATCCAAACTTGCGAGCTTGGCGTTACATCTTTTAGCAATACATCATCTTTTGCAATTGATAATATTGCACGACCATATTCTCTTTTATTACTCTTATCAACTCGGCCACCCAATAGTTTGGCCGTCATTTGTGCACCATAACAAACACCCAAAACTGGCAATTGTGCAGCTAGTTTTGCTACATCAACCAACGGAGGATTTTCGTCATTAACGCTAAATGGAGAGCCACTAAGGATGATACCTTTCAGTGTAGAATCAATAGTAAATGCTTTGTTGTAGGGAATTATTTCGCAATACACATTGGCTTCTCTTACCCCGCGCGCTATCAATTGGGTAAATTGGCTACCAAAATCGAGAATCAAGATTTTTTCAGTCATGCCGCGAAGGTAACAGAAAACAATAAAAGCGTTATAAGCTAATTATGGTTAAAGGTAAGGATGGATAAAAATTCAAAATCACCCCTATTTCGAGATTCTAGTAAGAACCTCTAGAGGTTTAGAGCAGATTCCAAAGATTTCGGCATGAACCTCCAGAGGTTTAACCTAGATTCTAAAGATTTTTGCATGAACCTCTAGAGGTTCATCCTAGATTTCAAGGATTTTAGTCTGAACCTACAGAGGTTCTTATCGGATTCAGAGAATTACAACAAGAACCTTTAAATTACACTTAATGAGTTGATTATTTTAGGCCAGAAACATTCTTGTGTAACTGAATAATTATAATAAGAAAGGCGACTTCATTGATAGAAGTCGCCTTTCAAAACAAATATTAATCATCCAATTCCGTTTTCTTAAAACCTCTTATTGAAAACTAGTGAGTCAGCCTGAGGTATTAATTAGTGGTTCTCAAGTCTGTTGAAAATGACAATTCGCTTAGTTTTACTCCATAATCGTCGCGTCCTTGCGAGGAACGAAGCAACCTTTTTTAGGATTAGTACGCTTAATCTTATTAAAAGGTTGCTTCGTGCCTCGCAAGGACGGGGAAAACTCAGCGATTTTGTAAAGATGTCATTAGCAACGGCTTCTCAACTATCAGCTTTTCACTATTAATAGTTTCCTGCGCCTGCATTTTCGCCTTTCACGATGGCTACACCAGCACTACAACCTAAACGGGTGGCGCCTGCTTCAACCAATTGTTTAGCAAAAGCGTAATCTCTAATTCCGCCAGAAGCTTTTATCTGCACATTGGAAGGAAGATTTTTTCTAAACAATTCTACTGCGTGTACAGAAGCACCTTTTTCGGCATAACCGGTAGAAGTTTTTAGGTAATCGATACCGGCAGCACCATATAGTTGGCAACATTTTACTATTTCATCATCGGTTAATATGCCGCTTTCAATAATAATTTTTACTGTTTTGTTGTGTTGCTTTATCACTGGCAATAAGTGGTTTATTTCATTAGCCAGATATTCCCAATCATTATTTTTAATGGCAGATATATTAATTACAATATCCAATTCATCCACACCATCTACCAATGCCAACACTATTTCGGCAAGCTTGGCTTCTACGGCACTATAGCCAAACGGAAAGCCAATAACTGTTGCCACATTTACAGAAGAACCTGTTGTTAATTCCTTCGATTTCTTAATGAAGTTTGGCGGCACACAAACTGCTGCAAACTGGTATTCTATTGCCTCGGAACAAAGTTTTTCTATATCACTAATAAGCGTTGTGGGCTTAAGGATGGTATGATCTATAAACTGATTTACTTTCATAACGGTTAAATTTTATTTAATAAAAAGAATACCTCAAACAACTTAAGGGTTTTAACCCAAATTACGCAATAGAACTCTACTGCAAGTCTCAACTACTTCAAATACAAATATTTGATTGATTTATTTTCCTTCAACAGAATTTAATTATGTCATCAGTCAAAAAATCTGCTCAAATACCTGTATTTTTTGTATTTGAGACTTTCGTCACGAGTCTATTGCGTAATTTGGGTTCTACAAAGAAACATAAAGTTTATGAATCACCTTTAATATAAGTGTAAATAAGTTTTTGTTGATTGAGAATCCCTATAAGGGGCTCTAGCCCTTACAGGGTTTGGAGCCCCTTATAGGGTTTTATTGTGGCTTTACATCCTCAATAAGTTTAAGGAAAGTAGTTATAGCACCATTCATTACTGTAGCGGCTTCCCACATGCCCATGTGTGCAGTATTTTTCAATACATTTATTTGACAAGTATTAGGTTGATGCGACTGAAACAAAGAATCGTTTATCGGAACCACAATATCCTGTTCTCCAGCAACAATCAGCACAGGCACTTTTGCTTCTTTTAAAACAGTCGTTCTATCGGGTCTATTAATCATTGCCTGATAGTAGCATTGCAAAGATTTTGTCTGAAAACCTTTTGCTTTTTCTATCAGCCCGTTCACTTCTGAGGGATATTCTTTTTTATAGGATGCTGTAAACAAATTAGGGATTGTATTCTTCAAAAAACTAAAACCTCCATGTTCTTCCATCAGTGCGATGCCTCTTTTCCTGTTCTCTTTTTTCTCATTACTATCAGCAAAAGAAGTAGAATGAATTAGTCCAAAGCCCTTTAGTAAATCAGGGTGCTTTTCTGCAAAAGCTAGGGTAATATATCCGCCCATACTATGCCCAAGCATAATACATTGATTAATGTTTAGGTGTTGCAGTAACGCTTTGATTGCATCGGCTTGAAACTCCAAAGAATTTAATTGCTTTATATCTTCGGCAGTAAAATCTTCTGGGCTAAGGACAGATTTTCCAGAACCAATAAAGTCGGGCGTTATTACAAAAGCCGTTGAGGATAAAGCTGCAACTTGTTGTTGCCATACCTCGCCATCTTCTCCAAAGCCGTGCAACAAAATCAACGGAGTGCCACTACCAGCAGTGCGGTAGAAAACATTAAACGATTTATATTTAAAATATCCTTCTGTCATAATTGTGATTTGAATGAATAGTCATATAATTTATGGAGAAGTAAAAGCTTCAACACATAGTAACAATAGGAGGATAGGTAACATAGGAATGCTCCTTAAATTTTAAATATGTGCCCTTTTGTAAAGCAATTTTATACTCAAAGGCTATGTTACCTATCTACATAGAATACCGACTATATGACTTTTTAAAAAAAATGTTGGTTAATGCTACGAAGTAGCATTCCCTATGTGTCCTTTTTCTTAAACCATTTACTTATAAAAACCTATGTGATCTATGTCTCTATGAACCCTATGTGTTGAAGCCTTTACTTCTCCATAAGTTATATAACTTGGAAACATTAACCACCCTAATTTTAAACTATGTGATGAAGTTTTTTATACTAGTAAGAAGCTTACATTGCTAAGTACTTGTCTTGCCTAGCTTACCTTTTACCACCATAAACCCATGCCACAACAATAACAGCAATGCCACAAAATCAGCCATCTTGTATAAGTAATCGCCATAGCGAACGTAGAAAGTAAGGGTGCTATTTATGGGGATAGGGAACTTGGTAGCCGAGGGTTTATCAAAAGGTTGCGAGGCCCTAATGGTTCCATAGTCATCTATCACAGCACTAATGCCACCATTGGCACTTCTTGCTACCCATCGCCTGGTTTCTATTGCTCGTAGCCTTGCATATTGCAAATGTTGTTTATGTCCCGGTGTGTTTCCCCACCAGCCATCATTGGTAATGATGGTAATAATATTGGCACCTCTACCCACATAAGTAGATACATATTCGCCATAAATACTCTCATAGCAAATTACGGGGGCGGGTTTATAAGTATTGTCGGCAATAGAGAATGCCTTGCTGCTGTCACTACGGCCATAACCACCAGTAGTGCCACCAAAACGCTCAAAGATAGGAGCCAAAAAGTTTAAGAAAGTAGGCATACTCTCTACGCCAGGAACCAATCTGCTTTTGTTATACAACTGAAATGGCTGACCCGCTTTTAAATATAGTGCGGTATTGAACGCATCGTAATAAGTGCCATCATCAGCCTTGCGCGCAGTAGAAGTAGCTGGGAAATTGCCATAACGTTTAAAAGTTTCTATCCCTGTTAGGACAGTAACATTTGGATGACGATTCAGAAAAGCAAATACGGGTTGGTAGTAAACATTTGAAGTTATTTGGTCTTGCCATGTAGGCAGACTCAATGCTGTTTCGGGCCAAACTATTAGTTTAGTAGTGCTATCCATACTGCCCTCGCTAAGAGAAATGAGCCTATGAATTTCGGCAGTGGCAACAGAGAGGTCAAACTTTTCGTAGGCATCAACATTAGCATCCACAATAACAACATTACTCTTTGAGGGAAGTATTTCCTTTCTTCCATTCAATAAAAGAAAAGAAAAAACCAAAGGGATACCGATGATGGCAACTAGTATTACAGCCAAACCTCCAACAGCCTTGCGGTTGCTAACGAGTTTATGAATAAGTATTTTAATGATAATGTTGGTAACAAGAATCCAAAGCGTTCCTCCGCCAATGCCTGTAAACTCATACCACTGTACCCAATTAGGATTCATGGCAAATACATTACCCAAAGAAAGCCAGGGCCAACTTAGTTGCCAGTTGAGGTGAATATATTCAAACAGCATCCAATAGCAAATAAGCGAAAGATAACCTATTGGGCGGCCATACTTCTTTAGCATCAGGTGGTATCCCCACCAAGGAAGGCACATCAATAAACTATTGGCAATAATGGCGGCAATGCTACCTATGTCGGTACTATTCCAAATCCACCAAGTGGTAGCAGCATTAAATATGAGAAGCGAAAGAAACGAGTAGCCAAAAAAGCTGAGGCACTTCTTGGTGTTTGCGGCAACTATTAAAAGCGGTACAAAGGCAAAGAAGATGAGAAAACAAAACGGCGACATAGGCCACGCGCCATAAAGTAAAATTCCTGATAGTAAACTCAAACCTAAAAGCAATTGTTTCTTCATACCTCAAATTTATATCGATGATTTAATGATTGGAATGATAAAATAATTGCTTTTAGGCATAATAAAACTTGTAAGATAGTACAAATGTCTTACAGCTTACTTGTGGGTAAAAGTGACAGTTTTAAAACAAGTAGTACTATCAGATTTAATGTTAAAGTTGAATGTACCTACTATTAAAGGAGCTCCCGAAGCAGCCAATGTAATTGTTTGTTTACCTGTAGAAGTAAAAATACCCGCACTCCGGAAAACGATACCATTTACAGAATCGGAGGCAATATAGTAAGAACCAAGGTTGGAAACAGTAACGGGTAGTGTGATGAAGTTGCTAGCATTCACTGCTGAATCTGCGTAATAGTTACCATTTAGTTTAGTGCCAGAGCAATCAAAAGCAAAATTAGTAGGTACAAAAACTGGTGCCACCATAACGTTAACATAACAAGTAGTACCACTAAAGTTTACTGCAAAAGTATTTACACCCGCAGCAACCGGTGTACCAACACCTACTAACTTAATGGTATTTAGTCCGCTATCTTTTACAGAGCCAGAGGCGGTGTAATAATATCCATTCACTAATGGAGTGGTAATAGAATAAGTACCAGTTTTCTTTACGTTAACAGTTATTTCCAAATAGTTTAGGCTTGTAAGTTTATTTCCTACTATATAAACTCCACTCACGTTGCTAGGCAAACAGTCATTGGTAAGAGAATCTGTTTTTAGTGTACCTGTTGCAGTAACAGTAGCAGGGATAACTGGTGCAGGTACTCCATCAGAACTAGTTTCTTTAGTACAAGCAAAAAATAAAGTGATAACGGTAGTAAGAATCAATAATGGTTTGCCAACGATGATGATATTGGTCTTAACTGAGGTTGATAGTTGTTTTGTGAATCCTTCAATGAGTTTGCGCATATCTATTTTTTCTTTCGGGCAAATATCTATTTTTTTCCTTTTGGTCGATAAATAAAATAACGTTAACTCTTTAGCTGTAAAAATGGTAAGCTAAGAGTGAAGATTTATATGTTGTAAGAAGCAGGCTTTATGAATAAAAAGAAGTAGTAAATATTATGTTTGCGTTTTGAAACGAAGTATTTCATTTGTTTTGAACAACAACACCTTCGTTGTACACAATATGAGTGTTAACCTACCCAACAAATCCAATAACAAGCCTCATTCATTGCTTCTTCCTAAAACATCAAGACATTCGTCTCAAAAGTCTTGATGTTTTTGTCTCAGTTAAAGACTTTTTACTAAGATGTAACCACGTTTTAATGAGAAGTAGAGTCGTTTTGCTCGTATAAGGTGCTTTTTGGGATAAAAGCAATGAAGTCGAGAACATATTTAAATGAATGCTAGTCGTCTTTCTGTAGTTGTGTAACAATAAGTGCTGCGGGGAGATGAAAGTTAATGACTTTAAGGAAGGCACTGTTGCATGTGAAACGCGAATATTGTGAGAAGTTATTCATAAAACCCTATGACTATCCGCTATTTGGTAATTTGTTTTTATGTTCTCCATCATCTCGCCGTCTTTGCGAGGCACGAAGCAATCTTATTTTATTGGCAAAAGATTGCTTCGTGCCTCGCAAAGACGTTCACTGTGTTCAAAACATCTGCTACCAAAT
>CANCVE010000114.1 GCA_947381435.1 Chitinophagaceae bacterium | reverse complement strand
CTAGTTGAATTTGTAGTATTATTGTCGAATAAATTGTATTTGAGCAAAATATAAAGCCCTACACATTTTAGAAATACTGAACATTTATGAGAGCATACTTAATTGCTTTATTTCTCTTTTTCATCGCATCTTCCACTTATTGTCAGGTGGATGGTTATCTGTCTGAAACAGGTACCAATGGAAGTACAATCGTTAAACTAAATAAGATAACTAGGGAAGTAGTTTGCAATTACACTTTCTCTAAGAACATTAGTTCAATATCAATTTTTTCTGATTTTAGAAAAATAATTTTGGTAGACTCAGTTACTATTTACTTTGATGAAAATGGTAACATGACACTCAGGGTAAGAGATATTAAGAAGGGTAATAAGCAACTAATAGATACTTTTTATTACAATCCAGATAATCAATTGACGCAAATTTCTTCTACCTCTATCATGAATGGGCAAGAAACTAGCATGGGTTATACGTTATACACCTATGGAGCAAATGGAAAAGTTTCTACTTCAAATACCTCCTATATTTTGCCAAATGGGATTACTAAAGATGCAATTGTTGAGTACGTATATAATAGTAAGAATCAGTTATACGAGGTTTGGAAGCAAAGTAATTTGAGTAAACTTGTATTGTCGGATAGATATCACTACACTCGAAAAGGGAAAATTAGAAAGATTGATCACTTTAACATCGATTATTCCACGCTATACAGATACTGTTGGAGAACAACTAATATTTTTTCTACCAATGAAAACGAATATTATCACAAGTCAAAAATGGTTTATAACAAATATTATAAGTGTGTGAAATATGTTTATGGAGATAAGAAATATTGTTTCACTTATAATCCAAATGGAACATTGGCCGAAAGCAAATATTTCTTCGATGAGGATATGGTTTCCATTACCCAACATCACTATTACAAGGATTAATATTCTTGCATTTGCCATAAATAAAAGACTGCCTCAGAATTATACTTCCGAGGCAGTCTTTTTTATATTAATCAATTATAAATCCAGATTAATAATCACCCAATGTTTCAGGTAATTGAGCTAAAGCCTTTTCTAGCTGAGCATCATTAGGTGCAATGCCATGCCACTCGTGTGTACCTTCCATAAAGTCTACACCTTTACCCATCGATGTTTTCATCACAATACAGATAGGTTTACCCTGACCTGTTAATGACTTTGCTTTATCAAGCGTTGCTACAACATCATCCACATCATTACCATCCATTTCAAGTACTGTCCAATCAAACACTTCAAACTTTTGTTTGATGTCGCCTAGGTTCAATACTTTCTTGGTAGAACCATCTATTTGTTGACCATTAAAGTCTACAGTGGCAATTAAGTTATCTACTTTATTGTGTGCTGCAAAAAGTATTGCTTCCCAGTTTTGCCCTTCATCAAGTTCGCCATCACCGTGCAATGAGAAAACAAGATTTTTATCACCATTAAATTTCTTAGCTAATGCCGCACCAATTGCAACACTCATTCCTTGACCCAAAGATCCACTTGCCACACGTACACCCGGAAGATGCTCGTGAGTGGTTGGGTGACCTTGTAAACGAGAGTTTAATTTACGGAAAGAAGCCAATTCTTTTACATCAAAGTATCCAGCTCTTGCTAGTACAGAATAAAATACTGGAGAAATATGTCCATTAGAAAGGAAGAATAAATCTTCATCTTTACCATCCATTTTAAAATCTGTATCATGTTTCATTGTATTAAAATACAATGTTGTCAGAAAGTCGGTACATCCTAATGATCCACCTGGATGACCACTTTGTACACCATGTACCATTCTCACAATATCTCGCCTTACTTGCGATGCAATTTTTTTTAGTTCTTCCGAAGTAGCCATAATCAATTATTTTAACTATTATTTTATTGCGGCGAAGTTATCTTTTTGCATGATTTGGCAAAAGAAAGTTTTGGTAGTTTGTGCAAAAGTTGTCTTCTGATTTTTGTCAAACATATTGAGAAAGATGAAAGTATATATTTGCGTCGATGAAAAGACTTGTACTTGTGGCTACTATCACAGCGGCCTTCTTTGTTTCCTTTACTGCCAAAGCGCAGGATACGCTCCCTAAATTCAACATTAGAGATATTAATAACCAGAAAATTTTAATTACTTGGATAAATCCATTTAAAGATAATTGTGTTCAGCTTTCGGTGCAACGTTCTTATGATAGTACCCATTTTTTCTCTACCATTTATTCTGCACAGTCACCAGAATTACCCCAAAATGGTGTTACCGATTCGCGGATGCCCAAAGGTGTAAAAGTTTTCTATCGAATATTTTATGTGTTGCTAGGTGGCGATTATTATTTCACTAATTCTGTTGGTTTATATTCTTTCAATCAGTTTAATGAAGTTTTTGTGCCAGCGCCTATCAAGAAAAATGATCTTCGCGAAACAGGTGATAAGGATAATGAAGAGAAAATATTAGAAAAGAATATTCCAATTGCTGAATTGAAACAAAAGATTACTATTTATAGAAGATCAACAGACACTATTTATCAGCAAATAGAATATACTAGCTTTCCTAAGTTTAGAGATTCGGTTATAAGAAGAACAAAGGATACACTTTTTACAATTGATAATTATAATATCATCCTAAAACCATTTGTGCCAAAGCCAGTTTGGAAGCCTTCTACTTTTGTTTTCTCATCCGAAGAAACAAATAGAGTTACACTTCATTTGCCGCAGGCTAAACTTCATAAATATAAAGTTGCCTTCTTCGACCCTACAGGCGATGAATTGTTTCAGATTAAACAACCCAAGGATGATGTTCTGATATTAGATAACACCAACTTTATGAAAGGCGGTTGGTATTATTTCGATTTGTATGTAGATGATAAACTGAAAGAGCACAGTAAGTTTTACCTCGCTATTCCTTTTTAGGTTATTTTAAATATTGAATTTTTAATTTTATGCTTTAATCTAAAATTTAGAATTCAAAACTTAAAACAATAACTAAACAAGGTAGGCATTGAATACAATCTCGAAGTTTCTTTTTACTCTTTCTTTTAAGTCATACATAGGAACGCTAGTGCCTAACTCCTGCTGAATGGATGTTACTTTTTTGTGTGCAATGCCACAAGGAATGATGTTCTCGAAGTATTGAAGGTTTGTATTTACATTCAGTGCAAAGCCGTGCATGGTAATCCAACGGCTGCATCTTATACCCATTGCACAAATTTTTCTCGCCTTAGCTGGTTTATCAACATCAAGCCAAACGCCTGTTTCGCCGGGGCTTCTGTCTCCATCAATTCCATAATCTTCCAAAGTCAAAATAATAACTTCTTCTAGGCAACGGAGATACCAACCAAGATCAGGTTTAAATTTATCTAAGTCTAATATTGGATACCCAACCAATTGTCCCGGACCATGAAAAGTAATATCCCCACCACGGTTTATATGAAAATATTCTACCCCTTTCTTTTCCCTATCCTCATCACTAATTAAAATATGTTCTGGTTTTCCGTTCTTTCCGAGTGTATAAACCGGGTAATGTTCTACAAATAATAAGTGATTATTTACCTGATCTGTATATAAATCTATCTCCTGTTCCGTTTTAGCATTGGCCAATATTCTTTTTGCTTCTACATTTTGCTTTAGCAGCACTTCCTGCAAATCCCACACTTCCTTAAAATGCCTCAATCCTAAATCCTTAAAAAACACTTCTTGCTTCATCCCACAAACTTACAGATACAATAAATTATATCGCCTTTAGTTATAAACATTAAAATCACATTCCAGTTGTAGCTTATATACTTATCAGATATATGGAGAAGTAAAAGCCTCAACACATAGGAACATAGGGATATAGAAAACATAGAACTGATGCTATTCCCAATACCAATATGTTGTTACTAGGCAATTACTTTTCAAAAAAGTTTTTTATCAATGCTACGAAGTAGCATTTTCTATACGTTCTTTCTTGAAACCTTAACTAAAAGCTATGTCTCCTATATTCCTATGTTCCTATGTGTTTAAATTTTTCACTTCTCCATAACTTGGTTATTTTTGCGGCACATGCAATTACTCAAACACCCTGTTGTAACGCTGATAAAAAAAGATTTGCTGCTAGAGATGAGGCAACAATATACCCTCTACGGCATATTGCTTTACGTAGCCTCCACTACTTTCATCATTTATTTATCCATGGGACATCCCGAAGATCAGGTGTGGAATGGTCTTTTCTGGATTACTCAATTGTTTATTTGCATCAATGCCGTTGCCAAAAGTTTTTTGCAAGAGAGTATGGGACGGATGCTTTATTTTTATTCTATTGCTGGCGCGAAAGACTTCATCATAGCAAAACTGGCGTTTAATCTTTTGCTAATGCTGGTAATGAGTGTAATGTCGTTAATGCTTTTTACGTTGCTATTGGGCAATCCAATCAATAAGATAGGCACATTTATAGGCATCACATTATTGGGTGGGGCTAGTTTTAGTTTGGTTTTTACTTTTTTAGCAGCCATCGCAGCAAGGGCGCAACAGTCTGCAGCGTTGATGGCAATACTTGGTTTCCCCCTCATTATTCCACAAATACTATTATTGATGAAAATATCCGTACCCGCCTTCAGCGATGTAATTATGGAAGGATGGATACAATTAGTGTATTCATTAGTAGGATTGGATGTATTAATCATTACCCTAGCCATCATTCTATTTCCATTCCTTTGGAAAGATTAGAGATTTAACAACAAAGACAACCAATTAAGAAAACACAAAGACCACAATTACATAATATTTCCGACCAAAGTTTGAGAAAGTAACTCAATAAACTTATCGAGGTGCCTGTCGATTCCGTCAGGGTGCTAAATGGACTTATCGAGGTGCCTGCCGATTCCGTCAGGAGGCTAAATGGACTTATCGAGGAGCCTGTCGATTCTGTCAGGGGGCTAAATGAACTAATCGAGGTGCCTGTCGATTCCGTCAGGGGGGTAAATGGACTCATCGAGGTGCCCGCCAATTCTGCAGGGGGATAAATAGACTTATCGAGATGCCTGTCGATGTGCGCAGGCAGTCTGTGGAATCCACAGAGTCGCTGATGATTCGCACAGGCGGTCTGTTAGTTTTATTAAGTTATATTTTTAGATGTGAAGGCTATTATTGGTAGGTGATTCTCTATTTTAATATCTTCACTAGTTTCAATGGGTCTTGTCTTCCATCCCAAATGGTGACAACGATGATAAATGTTTCTTCTTCTTTGTATATCATCAAATAATCTCGAATGAGTTTTACTCTGGTTTCTCTATAGCCAGTTGGTTTTCCAATTTTAGGAACCTTAGAAATAAGATTTGCGGCTTCAATGAATAAGAAATTCAGTTTGAGGGAATATAAGTTCGATTGATTTCTATTGTTCCAATAAGCAAAGATTGCCTTTCTATCGTTCTGTGCGTTTAATGACCAAATTATTTTCTTAGCCATTTTTCAATTTCATTGTTCGCATCCTCATTGGAAAGGTAATTTCCATTTTCTATATCTCTTAATCCTCCATCTATCAACTCTCTTTGTTTATCGGAAAGAATGATTTCATCTAACTCAATCGTTCCTACTTCCAATATTCTGTAAACCTCTTCTAAGATATTGTCATCTTCTGTCGACTTTATCTTTTCTATCAGTTTTTGCTTCATTTCACTTGTACTCATAAGAAAAATTTTGTCGAATTTACTTGTTTAATTTGAAATGAGGAATGTTGTAGTTTTTGATATACACAATAATTGAATCTCTGATTCATTTCGAGACTGATTTTGTAAAGAAAAATTCAATTGGTTGCTTTCCTATTCCTCAATAAAATTCATGTCATTACCAAAACTTTCTTTGGTGTAATAGGCCGCGATCACTGCAACAAGCATCACTATAGCGCCAACTATCTCGGCACTTAATACATAATTATCATTGGTTAGGTTTCGGATTGCCTTGAATAACAAAATCATCAATGGTAGAAATCCACGTACCACATTCGGAATAGAAATAGCTGTTGTGGCGCGCAAATTGGTGCCAAATTGCTCGGCACTCATGGTAATGTATAGTACAGAAATACCAGAACCAAAACCCAGACAGGCTATTAGTATATACATGATGGTAGCACTTCCACCGCTTTGCATAAAGAATAATATGATGAAGAAACTGCAAATTCCGTAGAAAGTAAAGAGCGCTTTCCTTCTGCTTTTAAGATAATTACTAAGCATTCCAGCAGTCATATCGCCCACACCAATAGCAATATATTGGTACATAATCGCTTGTCCCGGGTCTATATTGCTAATGCCAAAGCGTTTGCCAAACTCATCAGAAAAAGTTATCAATATTCCAATTACATACCATACAGGTAATCCAATAAAAACCCCCTTCATGTATCTAAACAGGCGGCTTTTATTGTTTATTATCATTAGGAGATTCCCTCTCTCTACGTTTTGTTTCTTCACTTCGTCATACAATCCACTTTCAAAAATGCTTACTCTGAGTAGCAATAATAAAAGCCCCATACCACCACCAATGTAAAAACAAGTACGCCAGTTGCCAAAGAATTTGTAAACAAAGAAGGCTGCAACTGCACCAAATACACCCACTGTGGCGATGATGGAAGCTGCAATACCGCGTTTTTCTTTGGGCAACATCTCACTAACTAAGGTTATACTTGCACCAAGTTCGCCCGCCAAACCAATACCCGCAATAAAACGCATAATGGTATATTGTGATACCGTGGTAACCATACCATTGGCAATATTAGCAAGAGAATAAATTAATATTGAGCCGAATAAAACACTTAATCTCCCTTTTTTATCGCCAATAACGCCCCAGATAATGCCACCCACCACAAGGCCAATCATCTGAATACTAATGATAAGTTCACCTTGATCTAGAATTTCTTTGGGAGATAAACTGAGCGATTTTAAACTTGGCTTACGAACAATACTGAACAGCAAGAGGTCGTAAACATCTACGAAAAAACCTAATGCGCCAACAATTACTGTCAGGGAAAAAATCCCCGGCTGCTTTTTGTCCATAACTATTTTACAGAAGATGACTTGGCTTTACCAAAAATTAGTTTAACCAATACCGGAGCGGTAGTGATGAAAACAATGCCTAGAACGATTATTTCTAAGTGTTTCTTTATATCGAAGTTATAATGCTGCATAAAGAACTTATCTAGGTAGTGCCCTCCTGCCAGCATACTACCCACCCAAGCAACACAGCCTACAATATTAAAGAAAGCAAATTTCTTTTTATCCATCTCCACAATGCCCGCAACTATTGGGGCAAAAGTGCGCACAATAGGTACAAACCTTGCAAAAACTACTGCACCACCACCATGCTTTTCATAAAAATCGTGTGCCTGATGAAGGTATTTCTGTTTGAATAAAATATTATCTTTCCAGCTGAACATTGCAGGACCAATACGTTTACCAAACATATAGCCCGTAGTATTACCAAGTATTCCTGCAACGGCAGTTAGAGCAATTACCAATAATAAATTAAGGAATGAGCTACCGGTGTCGAAAACAGAACCAGCTAGTTTATCGCTGAATATTCCTGCTACAAAAAGCAAAGAATCACCAGGAAAGAAGAAACCAATAAATAGCCCTGTCTCTGCAAAAATGATTAAAAGCATCAGCCAGAGACCACCATTGTCTATATAAAATTGGGGTTGAAGCAGTTCGTGTAGTTGAAACGCAAGAATATATTCTGTCATAAGCTGTTTTAGAAGTAACTAGATTACTTCGGCTGTAAAGAAACATTAAATTTTAATATAATCAAAAGTAATGAAGATGAAGGTTTCATTAATTCAGTAGCCTATCGACCTTAATAGTTCTACTTATTGGTCATTTTGTTCAGTTGAACGGAAACTCCGTAAGCCCTTACGGAAGAAAAGTTCAGTTGAACGGAAGTTCGGTAAGCCCTTACGGAAGAAATGTTCAGTTGAACGGAAGTTCGGTAAGCCTTTACGGAAGAAATGTTCAGTTGAACGGAAATTCGGTAAGCCCTAACGGAAAGAATGTTCAATTGAACGGAAGTTCCGTTAAGAGGTTGTAAAGGCACAAAATTTTCCTTTTAGGGTATATAGCCCAAGTTTAGTAGCATTAATTTTCAATTAATATTTATTCATTATCCAACGCGCCTTCCCATTTGCTTACCACGCTTGTAGCCAAAGCATTACCCAAAACATTGGTTGCGGTACGCATCATATCGCAAAAATGATCTATCGGCAAAATCAATGCAACGCCTTCTGGAGGAATCTTAAACATGGCGCAAGTAGCTAACACAATTATTAAAGAAGCTCTTGGCACGCCGGCAATACCTTTACTGGTAAGCATCAAAACAAGTAGCATTGTTAATTGAGTGCCAACATTCAAATGGATTCCGTAAGCTTGAGCTATGGCAAGGCTGGCAAACGTCATATACATCATACTTCCATCCAAATTGAAGGAATACCCCAACGGTAAGATGAATGCAACTATATCATTCTTGCAACCAAAACGCTCTAGTTCCTCAGTAAGTTTTGGAAACACCGCCTCGCTACTTGTAGTACTAAATGCAATCAACAAAGGATTGCTAATGTGCTTTAAAAGTGAAACAAGCCTCTTACCTAATATGAGATAACCTACAAACAACAATACCATCCACAAACAAATGATACCGCAAACGAAATAAGAGAAGTAGATAAAATAGAATTTGAAGATGCCCATCCCTTTATCGGCCACTACTGCAGCCAATGTGCCAAAAACGCCATAAGGCGCAAAGTTCATAATGTAATTTACTATTTTTAAAATGATGTGCGCAAACACATCTAAGGTTTTAATAACTGGTTTTGCATAATCACCCATCGATGCTGCCGCTATCCCAAAAAATATGGAGAAAACCACAATCTGCAATATCTCATTTTCAGCCATTGCACCTATGGCACTTGCCGGAACTACGTGTTCTATAAAGTTAGACAGTGAAAAAGCGGATGTTTTGCCCATCAAATCTTTAACACCAGCATTGTCTGCCAAAGAAAGATCTATATAGGTACCGGGATGAAGGAAATTTACTAATAACATCCCTATTAATAAGCTGGTTAGTGATGCCGTAATAAACCACAATATGGCTTTACCTCCTACTCTGCCTACTGTTTTAAGGTTTCCTAGCTTGGCAATACCCACAACAAGTGTAGTAAATACCAAAGGGGCAATAATTGTTTTTACCAACCTGATAAAAATGGTTCCAAGCAGTTTTACCGTACTTGAAAAACTAGAAATTGATTCTTTAGGCACCAATTCGTGTACGGCATAGCCAACACTTATACCAAGCACCATCGCAATTAGAATATTCCTCGTAAGCTTGTTAGATTTCATTAGACAAAATTTAATTAATTACCCTTTAGATTAATAAATATATACAAATTACAATGCTTTTTTTGAATAAAATGTAATAGTAACCTGATAAATGATTATTTTGCTAGCTTATTACAAATTAAAAAAGCAACTTAACAAGCAAATTATGGGATTATTCGCAAAAAAGTCGATTGAATTATTAATGAAAGAGTCTGCCGACTCGGAAAAAGGGCTGAAGCGTACACTCACGGCAACTTCTTTGATTTCTCTTGGGATTGGTGCCATCATAGGTGCAGGTTTATTTGTTCGTACAGCATCTGCTGCAGCTCAAAATGCTGGTCCTTCAGTAACTATAGGGTTTATTGTAGCAGCCATTGGTTGTGCCTTAGCTGGTTTATGCTATGCTGAGTTATCTTCTTCTATTCCTATTGCAGGTAGTGCCTACACTTACAGCTATGCTACAATGGGAGAGTTTATTGCTTGGATAATTGGTTGGGATTTAATACTAGAATATGCAGTTGGTGCGGCCACCGTGGGCATAGCTTGGAGTGAGTACTTAAATAACTTGCTTACTAATGTAATAGGATGTAAACCGATACCCTTCGAGCTGTGTCATTCGCCTTTTGAACATTCTATTGATGGAACAATGCACGGTATGATTAACCTTCCGGCTTTGTTTATAGTAAGTATCCTTACCCTTTTGCTGATAAGAGGTACACAAGAGTCGGCAGTAGTAAATAGCATAATCGTTATTGCCAAAGTATCTATTGTTATTATGATTATCGTATTTGGATGGAGTTTTATCAATCCAGCAAATCATGCAGTTTATATTCCACCAGCAAGTACTTATGTAGATCACCAAGGGTTGTCGCACAACTTCGGCGGCATAATGGGAATACTAGGAGCGGCAGGTGTGGTATTCTTTGCTTTTATAGGTTTTGATGCGGTAAGTACTGCTGCGCAGGAAGCTAAGAATCCTAAAAAAGATATGCCAATCGGTATTCTAGGTTCTTTGGCTGTATGTACTGTTTTGTATATCCTTTTTGCCCACGTTCTTACTGGTGTTGCCAGCCTTGAAGACTTCCGTACTACGGGTAAAGAGGCTTCTGTAGCTTTTGCTATTAATAAATATATGATTGGATACGGCTGGTTAGCTAAATTGGTAACTGTTGCTATCCTTGGTGGATTTTCGTCAGTGATTTTGGTAATGCTACTCGGTCAATCGCGTGTATTTTATTCAATGAGTAAAGATGGTTTATTACCCAAAGTATTCAGTGTAGTTCACCCTACTTACAAAACTCCTTACAAGGCAAGTCTGTATACATTGATTTTAGTTGGTCTATTTGCTGCATTCATTCCGGGTGATATAGTAGGAGACATGACCAGCATAGGAACCCTGTTTGCTTTTATGCTCGTTTGTATAGCAGTAATTGTATTACGCAAAACTGATCCGGACATGAAAAGAGAATTCCGCACACCGTGGGTACCATTTGTACCTATAATGGGTGTAATTGTTTGCGGTGCAATGATATTTGGCTTGGGATGGACAAACTGGTTACGATTGATAGTTTGGTTATTAGTAGGTTTCATCATCTATTTTGGTTACAGTAAAAAGCATAGCAAACTAAATAATCCAGAAAGTACTGAGTCCTAGTTTATTTGGTCTTTCAACCTAACAATAAAAAAGCTACCCTATTGAGGTGGCTTTTTTATTGTTATTTATTTAATCCTAATCCCTATCAAACAATAATCTATCACCTTTTACCGATTCATCAAAGCCATTGTTCGAGAACGCTAAATGACCATTCACAAATGTATGTGTAATGCTTGCTGGCATCTTAAATCCTTCTAACGGACTCCATCCACATTTATATAGAATGTTCTCTTTAGATACTGTAAATCCTTCATTCATATCTACCAATACAAGGTCGGCCATATATCCTTCCCTTATATATCCTCTATCCTTTATTTCAAAACAAGTAGCCACATTGTGGCTCATTTTTTCTACTACTTTCTCTATGCTAATATTGCCTTGTTGCACATAATACAACATCAACGCCAAGCTATGTTGTACTAGCGGCAACCCCGCATGTGCCTTTTCGTAAGGTTCGTCTTTCTCTGCCCAAGTATGTGGTGCATGGTCTGTGGCAATAACATCTAGCCTGTCATCAAGCAATGCTTCCCATAAAGCAGTCTTATTATTAGGCGATTTTATGGCAGGATTACATTTTATCTGATTACCCAATCTCTCATAATCATCACTTGTAAAATGTAGGTGATGTACACAAACTTCGGCAGTAATGCGCTTGTCTTTAAGTGGCAGCATATTGCCAAATAGTTGCAATTCGCGTGCACTAGTAATGTGTAAAATGTGTAGGCGACTGTCATACTTTTTTGCTAACTGAATGGCTTTGAATGAAGACTCGAAGCAAGCCTCATCATTGCGGATAATGGGATGATCTGATGGAGATAATGTGCCTTTTTGTTCTTTTAGGTGACGAAGATTATTCTTTATAATACTTTCCTCTTCGCAATGCGTAGCTATTAAAAGTTCGCTATTCTCGAAAATCTTACCGAGCATCAATGGATTGTCAACCAATAAATTGCCTGTAGAACTACCCATAAATATCTTTACACCACAAACTTCTTTCTTCTTTTTGTTTGTCTGCAATACCTCCTCTAAGTTGTCATTGGCAGTACCCATAAAAAAGGAATAGTTTGCCAACGAAGTCCGTTTGGCAATGGCATATTTCTCTTCTAGTAATGCTTGGGTAAAAGTAGGAGGGTTAGTATTAGGCATCTCCATAAAACTGGTTACACCACCTGCCACAGCAGCTTTTGCTTCAGAATGAATGTTGGCTTTATGAGTAAGCCCCGGTTCTCTAAAATGTACTTGATCGTCAATACAGCCTGGTAATAAGTACTTATTAGTTCCATCTATTTCTACCACGGCACCTTTAGTACCAATTGATGAATCTATCCGTTCTATTCTTTTATCTTTTATCAATACGTCTCCAAATATTTTCTTGTTATCGGTTACGATGCAAGTGTTTTTTATTAAGTAATTACCCATAGCTTCTTTGTTTATAATCTATTTTGCGGGGCAATATACAAGAAATCATTTTGTGCTAACTGACTAATGATTGTTTAAAAGTTTTTTTTGATAATTAAATAAATAGCAATAGCAAATGGGGCAATATTGGAATTGAACGTTCATTTTAGATACTATTAATAGTTACTTGGACTTTTTTTATGCCTTTTGTCCTTCCTTTAGGCCTAATCAATTTAAATATACCTTTCTCAATTTTTACATCTGCTGAAAATTTTAGTCCTGATGGCTTCTCTCACCTGAATTTTTGTTTGCTACTTTTAATCTATAGGTTTATATAAGTAGGATGCATGAATTTTCTAATTTTAAACAACCTGAACTTTAAAACTCAAAACTTGAAACATAAAATAACCAACCTATTGCACACACCTAAAACCCAAATGTTCCATTCCGCTATCCTCCGATGTTTTCATACGCCTTGCCACCCTGAAACCAGAGCAGTAACTATCATTACACAAAAACGATCCTCCACGTATTACTCTTTTTGGTACAGTCGGCTCCTCTGGATCGTAACTACTTTTTGCTCCTTTTGGATTAATAATGCCCTCAGGTTTCGTTATAGATTCATAATAGCTATTGTTATAAAAGTCCGCCGTCCATTCCCAAACATTACCCGCCATGTCATACAATCCATAACCATTTGCACCAAACGAACCAACTGGCGCAGCAAAAAAGAAACCATCTTCTACTGTATTCTTATTAGGAAACTGCCCTTGCCAGTAGTTAGACTTCTGTTTTCCTTCATTCACGGGCTCATTTCCCCAAGGATATATATTATTTTTAAGTCCTCCTCTAGCCGCAAACTCCCATTCAGCTTCTGTAGGCAGTCTTTTACCCGCCCATTTGCCATAAGCCACTGCATCCGTCCAAGCAATGTGCACTACAGGATACTTTTCCTTGCCCACAATATCACTTCCTGGTCCATGCGGATGCTTCCAGTCTGCTCCCGGTTTCCATTCCCACCATTGGGTATAATCATTCAATTCTACAGCTTCTTTTGGTTGTCTAAACACCAACGATGCGGCTACAAATACGCTATCATCAGGCTTAGGTGTACCTGGAGGCAATTGTTTTTTCAGTTCATTCCAGTCAGGTTTAGTCTCTGCAACAGTAACATAATGTGTAGCATTTACAAAAGCAGCAAACTGTTCATTTGTTACTTCGGTAGCATCCATCCAAAAGCCGTTTACGGTCACTTTATGCTTTGGATATTCATCAGGAGAAGCTTGTTTATTATCCCCGCCCATCATAAATGTTCCGCCAGGCACCCAAACCATTCCTTTATGACTGATAGATTTATTTTTCTCTGATTGATTAACAGTAGTACCTGTT
>CANCVE010000113.1 GCA_947381435.1 Chitinophagaceae bacterium | reverse complement strand
AAAAACCAAATCAGCATCTGCAATGCCTGCCAAACCAATATAAGTTTCCAAAAATATTTTATTTCCTTTAGGCATCTTTCTACTGCTAGGTGTTTTAGTATTGATGAACCTAAGCTTTATTAATAAATGACTAATTTCTTCTTCCACCATCAATGGACGGAAATCTGCTACCAATATTGGGCTAGCGGCTTTGCGCTCAAAAAGGCGAAGAGCTTCTCTGTCGTCAGTTGTAAGCAAATTATCTGGAATATTCCCATATACTTCTCTGCTATTATTCTTAAAGAGGCCAAGCAGTCTTGTTTTTTCATTATTTACTGATTTTGTATTTTGGTTCACATTGGTATGTTTTTGCCAATTTGCTACCCAAAGGATTCTAATGTCTACCATTTTTGTTTCTGAATCATCGGTAATTTTTAAGCGAGACTTATTGGTAGGAACAATTATGTATTCAACAGAAGAATTTATATAGCTATTGTTTTCTGCATCTGTTGTGTATAAACGTGGTGTATTTATCATGATAATAAGTTTATTTTATTAAAAAAATTTATTGTTTACAAAAAGACGGGTTCTATTCTATTTAATCATTTAATGAGCTCACTAAAAAAACGACATCTTTTTACATCTTCCCAACGCTTCAAGAGTACCTCTCTCAATCTCGGGAAGAGTTCCCTTCATCTCGGGACGTGTTCCCTTCATCTCGGGAAGAGTTCTCTTAATCTCGGGAAGAGTTCCCTTCATCTCGGGAAGTGTTCCCTTCATCTCGGGAAGTGTTCCCTTAATCTCGGGAGGTGTTCCCTTCATCTCGGGAAGTGTTCCCTTAATCTCGGGAGCAAGCCCCAAAAGCGTTAACCAGCCCTAGTAAAGCCTTTACAAGGGTGAAAAATGAGTATTAGTGATGTATTAGAGGAGGTGAGTGAGTTTGGAGAGCTTAAAGACTGTTTCATTATCATTGTTTTTTGATAAAGCAAAAGTCGCTGCAGGTGCCCCTCTGATCATTATACAATTCATGATTTTATTTACACGATTCCTTGTCTTTTTGTCTCAACAATCGAGCATTTATCAAAAAGAAGCAGCCTGCCCGAACTGTCATTTCGTAAAAATCTAACCGAATAGGAACCATCGTTTTATGGTGAGGATTGTCTGAATCAGGATTAAATTGATTAAAGGATGGGTAGGATGAAAACGCCCAATCTTAAATATCCTTTAATCAGTTTAACCTTGATTCAGATATATTGAGGTGATATGCCTAGGGCATGACAGGGAGAGTGCTTCCTCTTTTATCGCCAACTTACTGCATGTTTAAGCTTTCAATATTTTTTCTAGAGGGTTGTTAAATTTATGAGCTAATATTGCCTTGGAAAAAATAATATTATGTAACAATAGCTGATAAAATATTAAAACATAGCGTTTCGCTTAAAATTTCTTGTATCTGAAAAGTCGAAAATTCAATTACCACAAGGAAGTAAAAGTAGAAATGCTCACGTTAAGGCGTGGGCGTTCCTTTTGCTTTGTGGTAAGGGCTTCGACTCCCTCAGGTGCAGGCTTAGGAAATAGCCCACGTTGTCTTTTTATATTAGACCTAAAATTGTACTATCTCTTTTAATAACCGTTTAAAACAAAAACAAAATGAAAAGAAACACGCTTTTGTATTTAGCCATGCTACTTACTGTATTTGCCAAAGCTCAACAAAATCCAGTAACTGCAGGAGGGGTTGCAACTGGTACCAATGGAAACGTAAGTTATTCTATTGGGCAATTGGTTGATGATACCTACACTACAGGTAGTTATACCATAACGCAAGGATTGCAACAACCTTATGAAGTAGTTGACCCATTGCCTTTACAGTTATTATCTTTTTCTGCAACACTTCAGGGTAAGCAAACATTGCTATCATGGAAAACCGCCCATGAACAAAATGCCAATCATTTTGAAATAGAACGAAAACTTTCAATAGATAATAGCTTTTCTTTTTTGGCATCTATAAAAGCCAAAGGGAATAGTAGTGAGGAATTATATCAGTACGCTGATAATTTACTTACAGCAGGCGTTACTTATTACAGATTGAAAGAAGTAGATAATAATGGACAAAATAAATACTCCCAGATTGTATTGGTAAACCTTAAATCGACCAGTGTAACTACGCTAAAGGTTTATCCCAACCCAGTAATTACGCAAATGAACATCAATTTTAATGCGTCCGAAAGCAAAACCTATCAATTACAACTGATAGATGCTTTAGGCAGAACAGTGATTAGCAAACAGGTAGCGTGCCTACTTGGTAATAATACCATCAACTGGAATGTGGCACAGCTTGCAGCAGGCGAATACACATTGAAGGCAGTAGGAACAGAAGTTTCTCCAATTAAAATAATCAAGAATAATTAAACAGTAAACATCAAAAAAGAAAACATGAAAAAGATTTATTTATCTATTATCGTTTTGCTTGTAGCTATAAGTAGCCAAGCACAAGCCCCACAGGCATTTAGTTATCAGGCAGTAATTAGAAATGCAAGTAATGCCTTGGTAGCTAACCAACTAGTGGGAGAAAAAATTAGCGTAATAAAAGATTCTGCTAAAGGATCAGTTGTATACAGCGAGACGCAAAGTGTAAAAACAAATACTAATGGGTTGGTTAGTTTGCAAATAGGAACGGGCAGTCCATTAACTGGTAGCTTCAAGAGTATAGAATGGGGGGCTAGCAATTATTATATAAGTATAGAAACCGACCCAACAGGTGGTAATCAGTACAGCATAAGTACGGTATCTCAATTATTGAGTGTGCCTTATGCGTTGTATGCTGCAAATGGAGGTACACCTGGTGCTACTGGACAACAGGGCATACAGGGAGTAAAAGGTGATAAGGGTGATGCGGGTTCACAAGGTATACAAGGATTGAAAGGAGACCAAGGGATACAAGGTTTAACTGGTGCAACTGGAGCGAAAGGCGATATTGGTGCACAAGGGTTGCAAGGTATTCAGGGCATACAAGGTTTAAAGGGAGACCAAGGTGTCCAAGGAATACAGGGTTTAACAGGATTTACTGGCGCAAAAGGGGATATTGGAGCAACAGGATTACAAGGTATTCAGGGCATTCAAGGATTAAAGGGTGATAAAGGAGATCAAGGTATACAAGGTTTAACTGGACTTAATGGTGCAAAAGGTGATAGCGGAGCAAGAGGTTTACAAGGTATACAGGGCATTCAAGGATTGAAAGGAGACCAAGGTATTCAAGGAATACAAGGTATTCAGGGAATTCAAGGATTGAAAGGAACTTCAGGAGCAAAGGGTGATAGTGGAGTGAGTGTTAGAAATACAGTAGTAGTTGGCGATAGTTTATTTGTAACGTTGAGTACAGGACAAAAAGTAAATGCAGGGAATGTAAGAGGTCTTCAAGGTGTTGGAGTGGATAGTATGAAAATGACAAATGATACATTAACAACTTATAAAACTAATGGTACAACTTCTAAAACAACTTTTTACAAACAACAAGGTATAAAAATAGGCATTTCATCCTCAACTACTTGGACTTGCCCTTCTGGTGTTACACAAATTACAGTTGAGCTATGGGGTGGTGCTGGTGGTGGCGGTGGCAGCTCCGCTGCTGGAAATAAAGTCAGCAATGTGTCTTATTATGCTGGCAGTCAAAGTGGTTGTAATTTTAATATAATTGGAAGTGGTACTCCTTTTGTTTCTGGCCCATATGGAATTAATACATATCTGTTGGGGTGCAGTATTACAGGTGCTTCGGGTGGAAGCGGAGGCGGGGGTGGTTACAATAATCAAATTATTTCTGTTGTTCCAGGTAAAACTTACAATATAATAATTGGTAGTGGTGGTACTGGAGGTAACGGTGGTAGTTTGATTAACTATAATGGAACAAATGGTAACAAAGGAAATTTATCTAGTTTTCATAATGTTGTTTTAGCTGATGGAGGATTAGGAGGTTTTGGTGGTCAAGTAACTGTTGGTACTACAGGAAGTTGGAATGGTTCAACTGTAACTAATGGAACTGGTAATACAGCTATTAATGGTTCAAATGGTAATACGGGTAATGTTATTAATTATAATTACCCAACAACTAATTATGGGGGAGGTACTAGAAATTATATTCCTTCAGCCATTATTACTTCTATCCCAAATCAATCATCAACTTCAGGAACTGGGGGTAGTGCAATAATTAGAGATTTGAATCCTGGAACAACATGGGTAGATAATGGAAATATTGGAGGTAATGGAGAAGATGGATATTGTTTGATTTCTTATTAGAAATATTATTATGAAAGAGATAATAATTGAATACAAAGGAAAAATTTATAAAATTAAAGTTAGTATTGAAAACGCTTATTCTTACGAGGTATTTAAATTTGAGTGGGAAAATGTAGATTGTTCAAATGAATTTGATTCGCCAGTTTTTATTAAAAGAAATAAGGACGGTTTAGTTATTCCAGATTCAAAAAATATTGATGAATTCAATTTTTTTAATATGCTTTCTGATTGCATTTTCATACAAATTGAAAACCCAAAGGGTTAATCTGAGGAATTTAATGTTAAACAATTCACTTGCGCCAGTCATTCGAAAGATGACTAGTGTGTATTAGTCGAACTCGTTGCCAAGTGGAATAAGCTTTTATAAAACAAGAGTGCAGCTACTACTTAAGTGTGGGGCTGCACTTTTGTTTCCAATCAATGTGAATATCATCTGCGTGTTCAAACTACTGATGGCAAGGTGAGTGCGGTTGGCTTTGTTAAAGAATAAACTTTAATTGTTGATTGACAATTTACAATTGATAAAGTACAGTTACTGCCATCTTGGTACTAGCTGTACTTTCGTTTTATAGATATTATGCTAAAACACATGTTAAAAACTTGTGGGAATTGAAAATTTCATCAAAAAATAATTCCCAACTTGAGGCTGTTCCCCTTACCTTTGCAATCCTTTACTTATGCCTATTTGGCTGCTTTAAGTAAAACTCTTAGTTTAAAATGGTATAACTTACTCTTTTTCAATGCTTAGGTAAGCTTTCATCTACTGATGATAAGTTGTTTTTTAGACAAACCGGTTTATAAAATATTATGTCAACAACGATTATTAACAACAGGGTAAATTTCGGAAGAACCAAAAACTTAGCAGATGCCCCTGACTTACTAGACATCCAGTTACAATCTTTTAGGGAATTCTTCCAGTTGGAAACAACGCCCGATAAGCGTAACATAGAAGGATTGTTCCGTGTGTTTAAGGACAACTTCCCTATTACCGATACAAGAAACATCTTCGTATTGGAGTTCTTGGATTACTTTATCGATCCCCCACGCTATTCTATTGATGAGTGTATGGAACGCGGTTTAACGTATGCTGTGCCGTTGAAAGCAAAGCTTCGTTTGAGCTGTAATGATGAAGAGCATGTTGATTTCCAAACTATTGTTCAGGATGTATTTTTAGGAAACATTCCTTACATGACTCCTCGTGGTACGTTTGTGGTTAATGGTGCTGAGCGTGTGGTTGTTTCTCAATTGCACCGTTCTCCTGGTGTATTCTTTGGTCAATCTACTCACCCGAACGGTACTAAGATATATTCTGCAAGGGTTATTCCTTTCAAGGGTGCTTGGATGGAGTTTGCTACAGACATTAATAATGTAATGTATGCTTACATCGATCGTAAAAAGAAATTCCCTGTAACTACTTTGTTGCGTTCTATCGGTTTCGAAACCGATAAGGACATCTTGGAATTGTTTGGTATGGCCGAAGAAATTAAGGCTACCAAGGCAGAACTAGAAAAACATGTAGGACGCAAATTGGCTGCTCGTGTATTACGTACATGGGTAGAAGATTTCGTTGATGAAGATACTGGTGAAGTAGTTTCTATTGAGCGTAATGAAATTGTTATGGAGCGTGACAGTGTTCTAGACCTTGATGGTGTAGATACTGTGATAGAAATGGAAATTAAGAGTCTTTTCTTACAAAGAGAAGATGTGGGTGGCGATTATGCTATCATCTACAATACCTTAAATAAAGATACTTCAAACAGTGAATTAGAAGCGGTTCAGCACATCTACCGTCAATTGCGCGGTGCTGATGCTCCTGATAATGAAACTGCACGTGGTATTATTGATAAATTATTCTTCAGTGACAAACGTTACGATTTAGGAGAAGTTGGTCGTTACAAAATCAATGGTAAACTAGGTTTAGATTATCCTTTAACTAAAAAGGTATTAACAAAACAAGACATCATTGAAATTGTAAAATACCTTGTTCGTCTAACCAATGCTAAGGCTGATATTGATGATATTGATCACCTAAGTAATCGTCGTGTTAGAACTGTTGGTGAACAATTATATGCACAATTTGGTGTTGGTCTTGCCCGTATGGCTCGTACCATCCGTGAGCGTATGAACGTTCGTGATAATGAAGTATTTACTCCAGTAGATTTGATTAATGCAAGGACTTTAAGTTCTGTTATTAACTCTTTTTTCGGTACTTCTCAGTTGTCTCAGTTCTTGGATCAGACCAATCCTTTGTCAGAAATTACACACAAACGTCGTATTTCAGCGCTAGGGCCAGGTGGTTTGAGTAGAGAAAGAGCAGGTTTCGAGGTTCGTGACGTACACTATAGCCACTACGGTCGTTTGTGTACTATCGAAACACCAGAAGGGCCAAACATTGGTTTGATTTCTACCTTGTGTGTTCATGCCAAGATTAACGACATGGGCTTCATCGAAACACCCTATCGTACTGTTGCAAACGCTAAAGTAAATACTAAGGATTTAGTTTATTTGAGCGCTGAAGCAGAAGAAAACGTGAAGGTGGCTCAGTCAAACTCTCCAATCGATGATGAAGGTAACTTCTTAGAAGATAAGGTTGTATCTAGAGATACTGGTGATTTTCCGATTCTTGATAAGGGTGAAGTAGAATACATGGACGTTGCCCCTAACCAAATCGTTGGTTTGAGCGCTTCGTTGATTCCTTTCCTTGAACATGATGATGCCAACCGTGCCTTGATGGGATCGAACATGCAACGTCAGGCTGTTCCATTGGTTCGTATGGAAGTGCCTATTGTTGGTACTGGTTTGGAAGGAAAAGCTGCACGTGATGCACGTATCCAGATTCATGCAGAAGGTACTGGTGTTGTTGAGTTTGTTGATGCAAACGAAATACATGTACGTTATGATAGAAATGATTTAGATCGTTTAGTTTCATTTGATGAAGACTTAGTTGTTTACAAACTAACTAAATTCATTAAAACTAACCAAGCAACTTGTATCAACTTACGTCCTGCTGTAAAGAAAGGACAAAAAGTTGTGAAGGGCGATTTCTTGACAGAAGGTTATGCTACTAAGGGTGGTGAACTTGCTTTGGGAAGGAACTTGGTAGTTGCCTTCATGCCTTGGAAGGGTTACAACTTTGAAGATGCGATTGTAATTAACGAACGTGTTGCAAGAGAAGACATGTTTACTTCTGTTCACATTGATGAATATGAATTAGAAGTTCGTGATACTAAATTAGGGGAAGAAGAATTGACTCCAGATATTCCAAACGTAAGTGAGGAAGCTACAAAAGATTTGGATGAATTTGGTATTATCAGAATTGGTGCCACCATCAAGGAAGGTGATATCCTGATAGGAAAGATAACACCAAAGGGTGAAAGCGATCCTACTCCAGAAGAAAAGTTACTTCGTGCAATCTTCGGTGATAAAGCTGGTGATGCTAAAGATGCTTCATTGAAGGCTCCAAACGGAACAGAAGGTGTAGTTATTGATAAGAAGCTTTTCCAACGTGCTAAGAAAGACAAGAACTCTAAGGTTAAGGAAAAAGCACAACTTGAAAAAGTAGAAAAAGCTCACCAAATAGCTGTTGAAGAAATTAGAGAAAACTTGTTGAGCAAGCTTCAAGTCTTGTTGAAAGATAAAACTTCTCAAGGTGTTTCGAACAACTTCGGAGAGTCTTTGATAGGTAAGGGGGCTAAGTTCAATCAAAAGAATATTTCTTCAATAGAATTCTCTAGTGTAAATCCTTTGGGTTGGACTGGTGAAGCTGAAACCGATCATTACATCAATGTATTGCTTCACAACTATACCATTAAGTTTAATGAGGAGTTGGGTCGCTACAAACGCGAGAAATTTAATATCTCTATTGGGGATGAATTACCTGCTGGTGTATTGAAATTGGCTAAAGTATATCTTGCTGTTAAGCGTAAGCTGAAAGTGGGAGATAAAATGGCGGGTCGTCACGGAAATAAGGGTATCGTAGCCAAGATTGTACGTGCAGAAGATATGCCTTTCATGGAAGATGGAACGCCGGTTGATATAGTGTTGAATCCATTGGGCGTACCTAGTCGTATGAACCTTGGTCAGATTTACGAAACCATTCTTGGTTGGACAGGTTTGAAACTTGGTTTAAAATTCGCTACACCGATATTTGATGGTGCTACTACTACTCAGATTGAAGAATTGTGTGTTAAAGCTGGTATTCCTAGAAACGGACATACTTATCTATATGATGGTGAAACTGGAAACCGTTTTGACCAAAAAGCAACTGTGGGAGTTATCTATATGATTAAACTTCACCACATGGTTGATGATAAGATGCACGCTCGTTCTATTGGACCATACAGTTTGATTACGCAACAGCCTCTTGGTGGTAAAGCACAATTTGGTGGTCAGCGTTTTGGTGAAATGGAGGTTTGGGCATTGGAAGCATATGGTGCATCTAGCATCTTGCAAGAATTGCTTACACTTAAATCTGATGATATCATTGGTCGTGCTAAGACTTATGAAGCAATCGTTAAGGGTGAGAATATCCCAAGACCAGGTATTCCAGAATCATTCAATGTATTGGTTCATGAATTGAGAGGTTTAGGATTAGATCTTAAGTTTGAATAATATAAGTTCAATCAAATATTAAATTAATCTAAGGTGTTGTACATAATTATTTGTACAGCACCTTTTATTTTTCTGCACATTTTCTTCCTTTGTTTTTTATAATTGCTAATAACTGACATTCGTTAGCAAAATGTATTGGGTTTAGTATTATCTTCATTTTCTAATTGAGCACTATATGAAGCACTTAAAGGTTTACACTAAACAAGATGTACTTGCACACACAACTGTACGCAGATTCGAGACCAAGATTGGAGAACGGATTCAAGTAGTAAAAGATGCTAAAGAGTTAGAGGAGTCTCTGCAAAATTCAAATGCCCGCTATGTAATACTCGGTGTTTCAGAGTTTTTAGGATCAAAGGCAAATCTTGCTATCGGTGATTCTGCTAGTATTTGGCTTCCATTCTTAAAATCTTTTTTAAATGTTCAGAGTAATGATTTTCTAGAGGGAGGGGAGATGTTATTACTAGGTCACTTTGATTTTAGTGATTTAGCACATGTAATAGAACAATCTGCTCGAAGTTTTGATGAGAAAGTAGATGCTTATCGCCATGCAGTAAATATTATAGATGATGAAGTAGAACAAATCATTCATATAATCACCCAGAACAAAAAGCTTCCAATTGTAATAGGTGGGGGGCAAAATAATGCTTATCCTTGTATAAAAGGCGCAGCGAAAGGTTGGTTTAAGAGTGGCGTAATTCCCTTTGCACAAATTAATGCAATAAATGTGGATGCACGTGCCGATTATGGTCCATTGGAAGGAAGGCACAGTGGCAATGCTTTTAGGTATGCCGAAGAGGATGGTTATTTGGAAAAATATTGTGTAATAGGACTTCATGAAAACCAAATTCAACAGAATGTTTGGATGGACATTGTAAACAATCCATTTATAGACTGTATAACCTTCGAAGATATTTTCTTGCATGAGAAAAGAACTTTTCAAGAAGCAATAGATCATGCCACAGAGTTTACGATTGATACACTGTGCGGCATTGAGTTGGATTTGGGAAGTGTTCAGAACCAGTTTTCGCTTGCAGGGTTTCCAACTGGTATAACGGCTATGCAAGCAAGGCAATATGTATTCTTCTCAGCAATAGATAGTCAGCCTGCCTATCTACACATTAGTGAAGGGGACATTAATACTTTTGATAAGTGGAATGAAGCCGCAAATGGAAGCTTAATCAGTTATTTAGTAACAGACTTTATCAAGGCAATCTTGCAAGGGTACTAGCATTGTTCACCCGCACTTTAAAAAAGGCACATAGTGGTTTGGTTATCCTAACAATTATGTGTCTTTTTTATTGCGATTGTTCAAAATACGCAATGCTTCCACCTACCCATTCTTTATCTGCATTATACCTTACACCAATCATTTTTCCTTTGCTTAGTCGTGCAAGATTATTAGTAGCAATTGGTCTTGCTGCATTTTTAGGCCAAAAGAAGAATAACCGTATCTCGGCTTTTGCGGCACCATCAGGTGTAACGATAGCATCTGCGTATTTTACCTTTCTTTGTAATATCCAGTTTTTTCTATCCTTAACAGCTTCTATATCTTGTTTTGTTACATCTATCACTACTCCTTGACCTGCAAAGGAGAAAAGTGGTTTCAGAACATAGTTTTCTAAATCTTCTGGTATTGCTTGAAGTTTATCTAAAAATGTAGTAGTAGGTACGTTTTTATGTTTAATGAATGGTAATGTATACTTGCTTATCCTATAAAACCAATTTGGATGTGGTATCCATTCTACATCTAATTCTTCAAAAAATATTTTTCCTTTGTCTTGTATACTTTGTGATTGTTGTGCTAATTCATCAAAGATGATTCTGTTGTAAATGCGTTTTATTTCAATGAGTTGTTCGCCTTTTTTGTAGAAAAGCTTCTTGTCTTCTTTTATTAATTCAGTTAAACAAACAGTTTCAATACCGATATATTCTTTTGTAAATAGGAAGTCAATTCTTGTTTTTTGTTTCTGTGGGAATAGCTCCAATAAAATACAGTTTTGGAGAGGGACGCCATATGAAATTATATTTTGTAATAACTTACAATAACTCTCTTTGTTGAAGCCATTTAAGTAGCTATTGTAGTTAGCTGGTATGTTAAAGCATTTGTGTATAACCTCATCTTGCCAAATCTGAAACGCGAATAATGAGGCAAAGCCCTGCATTTCTACTAGTTGTGGTTCTAATTCTCCATGATTGTTTTCGCAGATACCAAAATCGAAGGCAATAAAATCGGGGTATTTGTTTTCATCTGGAACAAGAAATTCATTTGGGATGGCTTTCTTGGTTAGTGTATCAAAATCTGGTTGAAGTATCAAATCTATAATGCTTTCGCAGGTGGAGAGCATCTGTTGAGTGAACGATTTTGGTATAAAGATGGGTGTTTCGGCAAGCCTAAACTCAATTGCATCTGGATATGCACCATTCACTTCCTTTACATACTGTTGATATATCTCATTTGTGAATGACTCATTAAATTCCTTCCTTATTGAACCTACCATGAATTATATATTTTTTGTAGAAATATCATATCAGTTTTGTTCAAGCCTTTGTGTTCTTTGCGTTAAAACTCTGTGGCCTTTGTGGTTAATTTTTAATTATAAACTTATTAATCTTTCTGCATGAGGCGTAAAGTTCAGCTTAATGATAATTGCCACTTTTTTGTCAATAGGAAGATGCACATCTTCTTCAGAAAAACTTTCCCAATCTATCCATCTAAAAACTTCACTTTGTCCTTTAGGATCAGCAATTTGTTCGGGTTCAAAGTCGAAAGGAGTGGTCTTGGTAGCTAATTCTATTTTATCAATTGGCTTAACAAAGTAATATATAGACACTATTTGCTGACTAGGATTGAATGCCGAAACCTGATAATAATCCGTTGTATAGATGTGTTCTCCTATTTCAACATCGAGGTTCGTTTCTTCTTTAAATTCTCTTTTTAAGCATTCTCTCGTGCCTTCGCCTAGTTCCATTCCGCCACCTGGGAACTTGGTAAAAAAGTTGCCTCGCACATATTCATCGCTCACCAAAATTCGACTTCCGTTTAACAATATGCCATAGACACGAATTGTAAATGCTTTTAAGGCTACACCTGAACTGGTTTCTTCTGACATTGAATTGTTTGTATTTTTCATAAATAGTCTTCTTTATATCATTCATTAAATGTTGCTAATGAAAGAAACGATCCCTGTCCCATTGTTTTATAAAACAGCACTTGATATTAAAAGGTTCCAACTTTTTTTTTCGGTGCTGCGACATCCTTAATAAACTTGGGAGCTTCTTCCTTAGCAAAAATTAATTGCGGACTTAGTTTAGGCATTATTTTTCTCATATCCTCACGGGTACGACCTGTGGCATCGGCATATTTCCAAGTAATACCATTATCTGGGGAGATGGCCAATATGGTAGACTTTGAAATGATGGTGCCAAATTGCATCTTGGTTTCCGTATATTGTTCCATAGTGCATTGAAACTCAAAGTTTACTTTTACTATGGATAGTACTTCGCCAAATCTTATATTTTTAATTTGAATACCTTGTTGTACCCGTTGGCTATCGGCCATCTGAATTGTTTTGAGTACCCTAGCTTCTGTCATCACGTTTAGCCTAGCTTTTGGTAAGGCATCTATAATGGTGTATTTCATCAATGTTTTATAATCTTTCTTAATGGTTGCATCGGCATATATCCTAGCTTGAGCCTTTACGTTGGCTATTTGCTGTGGATATTGAGCTAACAATGTGGTACTTAAGAGTAAGGTTGTAGCCAGAAGTGTAAATATTTTCTTCATGATTTAACGATTGAAACTTTGAAATAAATTCTGCGAAGCAATGTACATTTTTTAATTAAGCGAATATGTTAAGGATTGAAATTCTTTTATTCTATCACTGAATAAATGATAATGATGCAATAATGTATATGTGGGAGAAAGGGAAATTACTGTAATATTCGCAGAGTTATTTATATAAAGTTTAAAATTAGTGATCTACTTTTTCCAAGTTATATAATTTATGGAGAAGTCAAGGCTTAAACACATCAGGGCAAACGCACTAAAATTAATTGGATAAAATATACCACATAGTCACATAGCCACAAAGTGTTCAGTAAGGAAACGCTTCGCTTTAAGGCCACATAGACGGGGATATACAGGCTTACAACGCTATGTGACTTTAAAGCGAAGCGTTTTATCTGCCTGAAATAATAAAAGCTATGTGCCTACTGTGGCTATGTGGTATAAAAAAAATTAAATGCGTTTGCCCTGTTAAACACATAGGGTTCATAGGAACATAGATCACATAGGTTTTATTTGCAAATGATTTAAGAAAAAGGACACATAAGGAATGCCACTTCGTAACATTGATCAATATTTTTTGAATGAAGCTAAATAGTAGATTCGTGGAGAGGATCTTGAGTAAAGGGTTTGAGATCTTTATTATTCGCCAGTCAATTATAGTTTAGGTTTTGATGGTAATAGGCGTGAAATAGATGTATTTTTTTTAAGTTTTGATGTTGTTTATTTAAAGTTGGCAGGGTTTTATTCGTCAAATTGTATGCTACCCTGTCACACAAAAACGCTTCCCGCTAACGTGTGTGTGCCACCCTGTCACACAAAAGTGCTTCCCACGAACATGTGTATTCTACCCTGTGACATCGATGTAGTAAATTTTATGCTGTATGTGGGTTATTTAGTCATTTAAATGGAATAATTGAGGAAACGGAAAGAGGCAAGGGGGAGATAGGATAGGAGGATAAGGGCTGTCTCGTCCTAAAAAAAGTTTACATGTTTGTTAGCTAATCCTGTAATAAGTTTACAGGTGTTTTTAATCCTGCAATTGGTTTACAATAGTAGGTTTTTTTCGATAATAATTCTTCCATAATCTTTCTGTTTTAATGGGTTGATTTGAT
>CANCVE010000112.1 GCA_947381435.1 Chitinophagaceae bacterium | reverse complement strand
AACAGAAATATAATGAATATAGAAGTGCTTAAAATTTCTGAATTGTCCACCATGAAATGCGATGAGCAAGGTGATAATTTCTGAGTCACAAAGGCCGGACTTTCGGTTTCTCTTTTTTGCTTCAGCAGGGGCTGATAATTGAAGCGTTTGGTACTCCAGTTCAAACTCATTACAAAAATCATCTACTTTTAAGAAAATCTCTAAAATTCTATCATGTAATACGGGCATTATTAGTAAGGTTTATTTAAGGATAAATATAATGAATATCAATTACTTATTTGCAATTTAAATCAAAATAATTTTACTCGATTTACCACAATGATTATCCCGAACTCAGGTTATTAGTATGATATTAAGAAATATCCATTTTCTCCATTGCCACCTGCATTGCAAATTAAGACTATAGATGTATCTTGAGTATATGTTCCGAAAACTGCAAAACAAACACTACCAGATGTGGAAGATTGCTCAGGAACGGGTGTAAAAATTGCAGTTGGTATATAGCTTCTAGTGCTGCCACCATTGTTAGTATTGAGGTAAGCCCAGTAAGTCATATTTTGAGAATTGTGATTGCTTAAGGCCATTGTTATGAGTTATGAATTGTAAGTTATGAATTGTAAGTCGGGAGTTGTAAAAGGTGGCCAATAAAAAAGAGGCAGTTTTGACGTTTTATCTTCTTTACTGCCTCTTTCATTATGACTTAAGACTCTCGACTTATAGCTTACGACTTCCGATTCCCGACTCATAACTCATAACTCATATCTACTTTCCCAATTCTGCCAATTGCTTCTTAGTAGCGTCTAATTCTTTCTTCAAGTCTATAACATCTAGCGTTAGTTCTTCTAATTTCTTTAATAGAATGCCATTCATTTTACCTAAATCAATACCCTCTTTCATCACCGTAGCTGTTGTAGGTACATCCAGTAGATGTCTGTTTTGTTTGATATAATTATCTAAGTCCGCTAGCGTCATTCTCTTGTATGAGTCATTAAACACATTATCATACCAATCATCAGAATTCTTTACCGCAACTTTTACCTTCGCAACTAGCGCATGGTCTCTGACCTGTGCTCGCATGTTACTTAATTCAATTAATTGATTAAAATAAATAACTGGACAGCCCCACCATTTACATCTTATTCCTAAGCCTATCTATCGCTTTTTGTTTGTCCTTTTCGCTTATCCTGCTTTTTTGTACCATTCTGTTTAGCTGATAAGATATGGTTAGCCTATAGTTGCGGGTATTGGCAGAACTATAGTTTTTTGTGCTAAAATTGGTGCCATAAGTATAGGTAGTGTACTCCTGCATACTGATTGGGTCAATTATGTTTATGCCAATGATGAGCCGCTTTTCGAAGAACTTCTTCTGTATCCCAAAGTTTAAATTCAGGTTGCTACGACTACGCCCTTGCGGATCGGCAAAGTTGCTAAACTTCGCATTTCCATCAATAGTTATAAGGTTAGTTGGCATATAACTACAATTTAAACTGGTATAAAAGCTACTACCATCGCGGTATTTAAACAATTTCTTTTCTATTTCGCTGTAACTATTAAATGAATACCCCACACTGCTATTTACCCTAAAGCGTTTGGTAAACGTGTAACCACCCCAAGCACTAGCCTCATATTCTTGCCTACTTGCTATGTTTTGCCAAGTGGCTTGGGTTTTACCAGCATCAAGAAGGGTTCTTATCTGATAAAAAACATTCTTCACATTATTGTAACCAAGCGATGTGTTGATGTAATACTTTCCTTTCATCCAACTACAATTAAAATCGAAATTGTCTGCCGTAGAGGGCGATAAATAGGGGTTGCCAAACCTGATATTGTTATTGTCGCTGTAGTCTATATTAGGATTTAGCTGGCCTAAATTGGGGCGATTAATGCTGCCTCTATACACAATTGCCATATTGAAGGCTTTACTAAACTCTTTGCGTACAGTAAGGTAATGCATCATGTTCCAGTAATCATTACTATTATCGGCTACGTTACCTTTTTTGTAAATAAATGCGGTATGTGTTTCTTCGGCCTGTGTACCCACTATCAAGCGGAGGTCTTTTAAAATATTTATAGTAACTGCGGCACGGATAGTTGCAATGTTTTGATGAAAAAGGAAGTCGTTGCTCAATAAATCTTTCGTTTCAAACACACTATCTTGCTTGTTAAAAAAACTTGTGTTTAATGTGTTATGAAAGGAACCAAGCTGATAGGTGGCACCGGTAGAAAAGAATATTTTTTTACTTAAAGGTTTATCATAACCTATGCGTATATTAATTGCTTTATTATAAGAATCGAAGTATTGCGACTGTGTACTATCTCCCGTTGGACTATTAAACGCATTTAGATATTGTTGAAAATAATCTTTACCATTATCGTTTTTGCCAATGCCAAAGTTTATGCTTGTTCGTAAAACTTCTCCTATTTTTTTACTTTTCCATGTGTGCGAAATAGTAAGATTATGGTTATAGCCATTGCCATTACTGCCGTTATTTCTGTAGCTAGTTTTGGTAACTTGTTGTGACTTATCTAAGTTAATGTATTGCGTATTTGTTACGTTATTAAAATAGTTTAAATTTCCCTGATAAGTAATGTTTAGGGCATTTTGTTTATTAAATTCATAATCCACCTGGCTACGTAAGGAAGGTCTGGTATTTTCGTTCGTCCAATTGTTGTTAGTATTGTTGTAGGTAGTACCAGATTTGTACAGATTAGTTCGATTAGAGTAACCGTAGCCAGAATAATTATTGGCAGAAACTCCCAAAACATGATTGGTAGAGAAGCTTTTATCGCGATAACTTACATTGCCAGAAAAACTCTCTTCGCCTCTAGTACCCGCACTAACGGTTATCTTACCTGTAAAACCAATCTTACCTTTTTTAGTGACGATATTTATAACCCCACCTTGTTCAGTTGCATATTGTGGCTCAGGATTGGTAATTAATTCAATTTTTTCAATACTACTTCCTGGCAAACTCTCCAATAAGTCTTTAAGTTGATCGGCTGTTAGGTCGGTTGGTTTATCATCAATTAATATTTTAGGTTCTTTGCCTTTTAATAAGATTTTTCCATTGGGATCATTGCTTATTAGGGGCATATTTTTCAATATCTCAGCAGTGGATGACCCGTTACTCAATGCACTTTCGCCTACATTGTAAGTTATTTTGCCATCTTTATTTTCTATCAATGGTTTTTCTGCATAAACAATAACCTCATTTAAATCGGTAGAAGACTGGGTAATTTTAATATCTCCCAAGTTAAAATCAGTACGTTCTGTACGGAGATAAATACTGTCTATGATAGCACTTTTATACCCAATAGCCTTTATCATTAGTTTGTAATAACCCAAAGGCAGTTTATCTATTTCGAATGCACCATTTTTATCAGTTACTTGTACATTTTTTTTAGCAGAATCAGTATTCATCAATGCGGTTACCGTTACAAACTGTATTGGTTTGGCAGTTGCAGCATCTATTACGTTGCCAATAAGCAACCCAATATCATGCTTATTGGGTTTAGATACATCAGTTTGTGAAAAAACGTTTGCAGTATGCAATACCATCAAAACAATAAATGCAATTGTATTTCTCATTTAATAAAACGCAGGTTAGTAAAAGTTGCCTACAGATCATTGCAACCTGTAAGTGTTAATAATGAGTTGGGTAATGCGATATGGTTTAATTTGATGGTGAAAAAAGGGATGTTTTTTCTTAAAAAGATATGTAGAGTTGAATAATCTGCTTTTGATTCCTTTTCTCTTAGGGAATTTGATTGGTTATCAATGGCATGAAACATATTCACATAAGAGTGAAAAAATAGGTTCCAACCAAAAGTGATAATTTCATCTATTAAATATCTATTTTCAATATTTATTTATTGTTTATCAATAATGATTATACATTTGCTCCAACAAATTGTATGAAATATGAAACTAAAAGCGTTTGATAAAAAAAGTGTTTGGATTGGGAGCAGCAGTTATTGATGCCATTTATTGCCTCATATGGTATTGGAGAATGTTTTTTAGTCATGTTGATGGCCGTCATTCAAACTATGACATTGATACATTTTGGATATCCTATATGATTTTTGGATATGTTGGAAATTTTTTCTGTATTCTCTGTATAATCCTTTTGCCTATTAAAATTATACTTCTTATATCAAAAGGGAAGCCATTTGACAAGAGTAACATAACCAACCTATATGCGATTTCGGCTTATTTGTTCATTTATAATTTATGTAACTTCATTTCACGTTATTACCTTCCAGTGTCGCTTAAAGTGCAATCTTTACAACAATCTGATGCAAGTAAATATTTTTATACTCACAAGAACGAACTGATTTTGAGTCTTTTGCTATTCCTCATTGCCAAAGCATTTAAAAGAGGCTACAATCTTCAAAAGGAACAAGAACTAACAATCTAATTATGCCAATAGTAGTAAATCTGGATGTGATGTTGGCAAAGCGTAAGATGAGTCTTACCGAATTAAGTACCCGTGTGGGTATTACTTTGGCTAATATGAGTATTTTGAAGAGTGGTAAGGCAAAGGCAATACGCTTTAGTACACTTGAAGAAATATGCGAGATACTTGAATGCCAACCCGGTGATATTTTGGAATACATAGATAACGAAGCATACGCTAAATTGATGGGATAGAGTTTTGCTGATTGTGTGAAAGAATAGGAGAGAGGAATATTGTGCATTTAACGCTAGGAGAACATATTATCAGAGTCAATAGAAAAGCCATCAAGTATGCCTACAGGAATCATGTCTTCTTGTACGTAAGTATCTCTCCAAATAAAATTTTCATCTTTCAAATCAAAAACTGATACCTGAAAATATGCAGGATAAACAATCCAATATTCCTTCACCCCATTTTCTTCGTACAAAGAAAACTTCTCCTTCATCTCTTTCTTTGTATTGCCAGGGCTAAGTATTTCGATAATCCAATCTGGCGAACCTATACAACCCTTATCATCAAGCTTGTCTAAATCGCAGATAACAGAAATATCAGGTTGCACTACCGACGTGATGAACTTTGCATTAATCATCTTCTTACGCTTATTTAAAAGCCTGACATCAAAAGGGGCAGCATAAGCTCTACAGCTCTTGTTTGACAAATAGTTTCCAATTTGAACGGATAGCTTAAAAGAAATATTCTGATGGTATCTTAATAGAGCAGGACTCATTCTACTAATCCAACCTCTGATCAATTCTACTCGTTCATCAAATTTCCAAGTAAGATAATCGGCATAAATATATTGACGAGAAAAATCTAATTCATTGATATCTGTAATCATTAGACCTGTTCGACAATTGGTAAAAGTACTAAACGATATCCTTTTTTCGTTATAGGAAATAAAAAAATGTACTGGCATTATCTACAAAAGTTCTCAGCACCGTCCTTCAAACGTGCTACAGGTGTTTATAAGGAAATCTTTTTGGAATTGGTAGACATTGTTGATTCCTACAAACGATCCAATCAAGTATCCAAACTCAGGCAGCAAGGCAATTTTGGATACAACGGATACCATATTGTTGATGTTAATGTACTATAGGGAGTATCGAACCCAGTTCCATATTGGCATTTGTTATGGTTTGAGTGAAAGCAGAACCTGTGAACTAATTAGGGAGACGGAGTCCATCATCATGAATGATAAACGCTACCACCTGCCTGGAAAGAAACAATTGTTGCGTACGGACAGTGGAATCGAGGTTGCTATTGTCGATGTAACCGAATGCAGTATTGAGCGTCCTAAAAAAAACAAAGAAGCTACTATTAAGGCAAGAAAAAGCGACACATCCACAAGGCACAGTTGATTGTTGACAGACATACAAAAAAGATTATTTGTACCGCCTATTCCAAGGGCAGGAAACATGATTTCAAGTTATTCAAACATAGCAATACACATATACACCCATCCATTAAAACTCAGGTGGACACTGGATTCCAAGGTTTGCAGAAAGTTCATGGCAATACAGAAATCCCTAAAAAAAGAAGTAAGAAAAATCCATTGACAAAGGAGGACAAAAGGTATAACCGGAGGATTTCATCAGAAAGAGTGATTGTTGAAAATATAATCAGGGAGCCTAAGATATTTAGAATCATTGCGGAGAGATATAGGAATAGAAGGAAAAGATTTGGGCTAAGATTGAATCTGATTGCAGCTTTACATAACAGGGCAATTGACTTAAACCTCAAATGAATTGTCGAAGAGGTCTAATAAATCAATTTAAAAATTCTTTCATTAATTTTATTATAATATTGATTTACAAATCTAAAATTTATCCTTAATTGCTTGTTTCTTCCAATTGTTTGTTTTCCTCCATATCCTCTCTATCAAAGTCTGATGGAAGTAGCGATGCCGGAATTTCCTTATTCGACTTCAGTCCAAGGTTTCTCAATTTAAGTGCCTGACCCACCAAATGCCCACCTCCACTATTCAATTGCCCAATTGCCGCTGTGTATGATTGTTGCGTTTTATTTAGGTGTTTGCCTACATCTTCAAGAGTTGATGCAAACGCAACAAATTTATCATAAAGCAATTCCCCTCGTTTTACAATCTCCATAGCATTCTTGCTTTGCATTTCTCTTTTCCATAAGTCGGCCATCAATTTTAAACAAGCAATCAAATTCGTCGGACTAATCAATAGTATCCGCTTCGAATAGGCGTATGCCCATAAATCTTGGTCGGCTTGTATAGAAATTAAATAGGCAGGCTCAATGGGTACAAACATCATGGTGAAATCTAAGGATGCTTCAAGGTTATCATACTTTTTGCCCGACAAATCGTCTATATGATTGTAAATCGACTTCAAATGTTCTGTCAAGTGAATGGCTTGTTCTTCTGTTGTATCTGCCGAAGAAAATCGGTCATAAGAAACCAAAGAAACTTTCGAATCTATAATGATAATCCTATTATCCGGTAGTTTTACTAATACATCAGGCCTTAAATTTTTCCCTTCTTCATCTTTAATAGTCTGTTGCAAAAAGTATTCTCTGTCTTTCACCAATCCCGATTTTTGAAGAATACTTTCCAGTATCATTTCGCCCCAATTACCTTGTTTTTTAGCTTGCCCCTTCAATGCAGTTGCCAGATTATTCGCTTCACTACTCACTTTATTCGTTTGTTCTACCAATTCTTTCACCCTTTCTTCAAGCGAAAACCGTTGTTTAGATTCTTTGTCATAAGTCTCTTCAACTTTCTTTTTAAAGTTATCAATGTTTTCACCTAGTGGTTTTAATAAAGCCTCAATATTTTGTTTATTCGATTCTGTAAACTTCCCTGTTTTTTCTTCCAATATCTGATTAGCAATCTTCTCAAATTGCAAGTGCGAAGTTTTTTGCATCTCTACAACCTCCTCTTTTTGGATCAGTAACTTCTCTGCCAATGCCGCGTTATTAGCAGTCAAAGTGCTATTATCCGTGTTCAATTTGTTATTCAGTTCAGTTAGTTTGGCAATCTGATCTTCTAGCTTTTGATTAACCACTTTCAGTGAATGATAACTTTCTGAAACCGAAGAAAGCTTAGCAGTTAATGAACTGTTTTCTGAGGTAATCATCGTCAACTTTTCATTCAGTTGATGCAAATCAAGTGCTTGTTTCGTGTTTGCTTCCTTTTGATACTTTAGGTTCTCCGTCAGTGAATTATTGATTGCATTTTCTTCCGCAATTCTTTGCTTCAGTACATTAATTTCATTTTGCTGAACCGTAGTTAAGTGTACTTGGTCAGAAAGTGATCTTGTTAACTCCGAAATCTTTACTTCATTATTTTTAACGGTCGTATCAAGGGACGATGACTTTGCTTGAAGTAAAGAAATTTCATTTTCTCTCACTTCCAGCTTTATAGCAAGTTTATTGTGTTCTTGTTGGTGCGATAATAGTCGGTCTTCCGAAACCTTCATCAATGTATTCGTCTCATTAAACTTAGTGTTCAGCGCTTCAAACGCATCTTTCGAAACATTCTTAGTCCTATTAAGCAAATTGAATATAAGGTAGGCTATAACCACTCCTACAATGAGGCCTATTGAAATTGATACAAGTTCCATTTTATAAATTGTTTTATTTGTATTGCAAACACCAGGTAGGCATTACCAAAAAGAACATAAGGAAAAACTAAGAACACAAGGAAATATTGAGAATGTTATTAACTATTCACCAAGAATACCTGTGCCAGTTGCGGGATATTTCAACTGCCCCGAAGTTATTTCAACTGCCCCGAAGTTATTTAAATTGCCCCGCCTTTATTTCAATTGTCCCGACCTTTATTTCAATTGCCCCGACCTTTACTTCAATTGCCCCGACCTTTAGGTCGGGCAGTAAATCAGATGCTTATTGGCTTTAGCCAAATATTTAAAATAAACAAGAATGCTGTGGTGTGGCTAAAGCCATGTTATAAAATAAATATGTTTCCCCTTGGCTAAAGCCGAAGGGCTATTGATTTGCGAACTAAATACTTAATCCAATAAATATTTTACGTCTCCCCGTAGAGACGCATATAAATGCGTCTTAGGCGGAACGCCTTTTTACCGCTATCACACCCGAAGGTTACAAATGGTGAACAACCCTCAAAGAGTTGTTCAACATACCGCAGTAACTATCCAATAGTACCCCAACGCGCAATCCTAACAGGTCTCAAAGACCTGTTAGGATTTTACAGCCCCCAAGGTAGAATGCTTTTGGGCTGTCTTATTCTTTTTTGGTTTAGTTATTTTATAATTTATCTAAGCGAATTCAAGTTGCAAACTGGTTCGACTGACACACACAAGTGATGCTACGCAACACTTGCGCGAGAGGAAAATAAGGCTGCCACAAAATTTACTTTTGAGACAGCCTCATATCGAAAGTTAATTTGTAATTATTAGCTTTTCAGTTATTACTTCACCATTGATTTTAGTGCATTGAATAAAATAAACGCCATTTGCCAATTGTTTTATTTCTATCAATTGGCTAGTGGATATATTTGTTTCTTTTTGAAAAACTACTGTTCCGAAATTATTCACTATTCTTATTTTTTTTATGTTTTTACCTTCAATTACAATTTTTTCCTTCGCAGGATTTGGTTTTATTGAAAATCCATTAATTTCTTGTTCTAAACTCACCGTTTGGATGTTTGAGTACTCAAATTTTCCATCTAGCTCTAATATTCTTAAACGATAATAGTTAGTGCCAGTTTTTGTATTCTTATCTAATGCAGAGTAATTGTTATCGCCAGATTTATTGAGAGATGTTATTGTATTTATTTTTTCCCAATTTATACCATTGTAACTTCTTTCTACTTCAAATTGTTTAATATTTACTTCATTAGTAGCTGTCCATTTTAATTGCACATCCTTATTTTCTAATGCGGCTGTAAAATTTAAAAGTTTTAATGGAAGTAATTTGGCAGTATAATTTGCAGTCCAACCTGTACCTCTAATTAAGCCGTTACTTAAAAACCTTACATACATACTGCCACCTGAAGAAGTAACAGTATTTGGAATAGTTGAACCAGTATAACTTCCTAGAACTGGTGCTGTTTCGTTAGCTCCATCATAAACAATTACACCATCATTTTTTAACTCAGTACTAAAAGTGGTAAATGAAAGTGTTACTGTTGCTGCATTTGTTGGTTGAATTAACCACGAACAATTTGTATTATTGGCATATTGATTTGCAGCACTTCCATCAGTAATTACACCACTTGTTGTAGTTAATTTTGTTGATGAATTGCAGTAACTTGGAGATATTGAAGTATAGTTTGCTGACCAACCTGATTTATTAACTGATATATCCGAAAAGAAACGAACGAACATTGAGCCACTATTAGCAGTAAGTAACGGAGGAATATTATTGCCACTAAATCTGCCCAATAAAGGTGCAGAGGCAGAGGTGCCGTTATATACCTCAACTGCATCATAAATACTTTGACCATCGGAAGATGCTGCTTCAACATCAAATGCAGTAAATTTAAGTGATACACTTGCTGCTTGTGGTGGTTGAATTAGCCAGCTACAATTTGAATTATTGCAATAATTACTTGCACCACTGCCATCAGTAATAGTTCCGTAATCGGTTGTGCTTAATGTAGTAGTACCTGAACAATATGAAGAACCTGTCGAAGTATAGTTTGCCGAAAAACCCTGCCCCGTATTGGAATAGTCAGAAACAAAAACAACTAACATTTCTCCTCCACTTGATTTTATTGAAGATGGCAAGGTTGTACCAGAAAATGCGCCCAAAACAGGTGATTTAGTACTATTCCCATCATATACAACTACTCCATCATAATTTGCTTCAGTGTTTAACTGAGTTAGAGTTAGTGATACACTTGTGGCACAAGGTGGAGCAATTAGCCAGTGGCATAATTGATTATTGCCATAGTTATTTGTCCCGCTCCCGTCTGAAAAAGTTCCGCTTGGTGTCGATAGTACATTGCCTCCACTACAACTTGGCGTGATTCCAGTTGAAGTATAATTCAGTGACCAACCTGCAGCATTATTTGTATTATCAGAAACAAAACGAATAAATAATGCACCGCCAGTTGAATTTATTGTTGATGGTAATGTATTGCCCCACCAAGTTATTAGTTTAGGATATGTTGAATCTGGACCATCATAAACAAACAAAGTATCATAGTTCGCTTCAGTATTAAAACTCGTAAAGTTTAATGTAATTTGATTCGCGCCTGGCGGTGCAATTTTCCATTTACAGTTTGCATTGTTGCCATAATTTGCTGTCCCGCTGCCATCTGTAATCGTGCCAGTTGTTTCAGTTAGTTTTGTTATACCACTGCAATAACTATTTGGGTCGCTGCCAATACCTACTGCATACCAAGCTGCTCTAACTGCTGAATATTGTGCAGAGGGATTGCCATAAATTGCCTCTGCTGCTAAGAGTGAACCATTATAAGCATCTAGATATGTTGCATTAGCCCCACCAATGTAGGTAGTTAGATTTTTATAGGCAATTTGTCTAGCCTGATTAATGCCAATACCAGTAACTGAAAAAGAGTTTCCTAAATCGTTTGTTCCTACCCCTCCTTGTGATAAAAGGTAAAACCAATAGTTCTGAACACCACTATTAGTATGAACTCCTCCATGGTCTTGTGTGCTACTCGTACTTGCCCAATATAATCCATTGTATGTACTTGGCTGTGGATTAAGACTTTGTTTGGGATTTGATAATGATCTTAAATTAGGTGCAGAAGCCATTACATCTTCACCCATTAACCAATTCGCATTTGAAAGTCGAGAATAAAATTCTATACAAGTTCCGAATATATCCGCAAATGATTCATTCAATGCTCCTGATTCTGCTTGATACGTTAACCCTCCAAGTCCATTTGTCTTAACAACCATATGTGAATATTCATGCCCCGCGACATCAAGACTTACAACTGGGTTCATTCGAATTCCATCTCCTAAACCATAACACATTACGTTGTTTGCATCAGCAAAAGCATTGTTCGTTCCATAATTGCTGCCAGGTTGCAAATCAGGTGGGTTAATTAAGTTTAGAATCGCACTTCCTAAACCATCATAACTATTTCTGCCAAAAACATTTTTATAAAAATCGTATGTTTTTTCCATTCCCCAATGAACGTCAAGTGCAGGATTCTTTGAAGCACCAATAGTGTATGAACCGGAATTGCCATTTCCTGACCATGACTTTGTACCTGTTGTAGCTGATATTGTATAACTACCTCCAAAATCATCAACACCAACAGCATCATAGTCCCACAATTCAACCGAGTAAGGTGGATTTGTAAGTGAAATATTCAAATTGCTGAAAGTAACACTAGGGAATGTATTGTCATAGTAACCAGATTTATAAACAATTTGATTTGAAGCATCCTTAACAATTATGTATAAATCAGGTAATACATCAACTAAAGAGGTGTACCACCAATTTTGAGCAACTGAAGTTATTGTAAATGAATTCAAAACAGAAATACCAGACCATGTTGTTGAAGAGTTTGTGTAATCAATGAAGCCTACATAATTTGAGCCAGCACTGGCATTGGTTGCATCATAAGTCTCTATCTTTCTAGCATTGTCTCTTAAACGATAGCCACCTGAATAACTATCACTTGTTATTGTTTGTGTGCCACTATATAACGTACTCGTTGTAGCTGGTACATCTCCATCATTAATCAAACTTGTTTTATTAACTACTTCTCCAGTTATAGCATCTACATATACATTGCACATAGTAAAAGGCTTACTTGCGTCAATTCTTACTTTGAAGGCTAATTTTTGCTTAAAGCCATTTTTAGAGGGTATTTGTGCTATTAAAAGTTCTATTGGGTAGGTATTAATCAGGTTTGTAACTTTTGTAATTTGTTTTGCAGTTTGCAAAGCTTTATCTGCATCAATCAAAGCGGTAGTTTCTAAATTCTGGATGATTGCTATTTTCCCATTTAAGCTATTGGGTTTGCCATTTTTTAAATGTAACATCACAATAGAGCCTTCAACTATAATATTGTCGTAATACTGTTGGTAGTTGATATGTGTAAAGCCTAACTCGTCTGTACTTTCTTTTACTTTTTTGAAACTATTTTTTTCGGAGACACTAAAATAACTTTTGAAGTTGGATTCAATTTGTTGTTGAGTTAAGTTGTATTTGTCTAAGCTAATTCCAAAACTACCTTTAGTTGTTTCAATTTTTATAACTGCTGCATTATTCGCTTTTCTACTTAAAGAATTTTCTTTTTTATTTTCTGTTTTGTTTTCTACTTTAGATTTAAATGGAGATTTGAAATCTTGAATAGGATCGTCTTGTTTTTGTGCAGATAAACCAATTGTTGCACACAAACATAATAGAAGTAAAGATGTTTGGTAAATGAATGTTCTCATGTTTTTTTTATTTGAAAAGTGTTTTAAGATTATTATATAAAGTTATTACTGAAGTATCCAAACCGTCTGTTGTAACGTTCCAAACAATACGATTATTATTTATTTCAACATATTGATAAATGTTGTCTGGCCTAAAATATTTATAATCTTTCAATGCAGTTGCCTCTTTGAAAAAGTGGGCAACATTTTCTTGAGGTATCTGTTTTAAAAAAGTAGTGTCTTTATTGATAATTCTAGAAAGTGTTCCATCTGATTTTAATAAATACTTGGTTTCAATTCCAACAAAACCACCACCATTGCCAAATACAATAGTTAACTTATCATCTTCCACAATGTTTTTTGTAGAACTACAGGACAGCATTAAAGTAAATAAAAGAAAAAATATTTTATTCATTGTTTATTTTAATTTTCCCTCTCACACAAGTATTCCTTAGGATGATTGTGTGTACTAGTCAAACCAGTTTGTAACTGGAATTCACTTAAATAAAACTTCAGGAAAAGAAGGTTCTCTCAGATAGATTTTCAAAGGACGCCTCTATAACCTGCTGTAAAGATGGGGTATTATTTGACAAAAAAGTGATATTGTGTGAAAAATATATAGTTCAACTCACTTCATACCTCTTCCAAGGAGGTAAACTGGAAGATAATAGCGGATAAACAAGCGTAAATAAATGTATAACTCTCATATTATCCGCAGCCCCATTCGCGCTTCTCCGCCTCAGAATAAGTAGGTCTGGGTTTTAGATAATCCTGTTATAAGTTTACAATTTGCACCTCCATTACTCCATCCCAATCCAAAAATCTAAACATTTTTACAACCAGTTCGGGTGCAATTCCCCTCACGAGGGGTGGCGGAACGCCGGGGTGGTATAAAAACTCACGGCTTACCAATTAAATCTAAAATTCAAAACACAAAATTCAAAATCCCTTCCATTCTTGTGTAAGCAAGCATCTTTTGCTTATCGTAAAGCATTTTCTTCATGTCGTAAAGCATCTTTTGCTTGTTGTCATCTCCTGAAATAGCTTGTCAGTAAAATGGGCAAAAACGGAGCAGATGGAAGAAGCAAAAGTTGGCAATGTGTACACAGTTAATGTGTCAGAAAGTTTTGAATCTGATGGCAAATTAGGGGTTTATGAGCCTAGTTTTCGCA
>CANCVE010000111.1 GCA_947381435.1 Chitinophagaceae bacterium | reverse complement strand
ATATTAAAGAGATTTTATGGCTTTCACTGTAATACTACTAATTATTGGTTTATGTTCTTTCTTTATAGCAAAAAGGTTTGATAAGTATATAAAAAAGAAAACTAAACCAAATGCATGGACAGATATTTTAGTTTTACTAGTATTTATCGTAAGTTTTAGTGTTTTATCAATATTATTTACTATTCTTTCATTCTGTGTAGGAGCATTTCATAGAGGTGGTCCTAATCTTGATCGTTCCTATTTAGACACGATGAAAATAAATAGTTCCCAAATTGACACTCTAAATATACTTGATAGCAATAAACTAAAATAGTCGTCTTCTTATAATCCATTCTGCAAGTAATAAGTTCGGCACAAAGCCCATCCAAGCATCAATCATATATAACTGAAGTGGACTTATGACTATAAGAGCGGAGATTATTATTCGCCAAGTTCGCAAGGTGATTGCTGAGAACGTAAGCGCATAGCTTCGAATCATATATTGCTTGTGCGCCATGAAGTCACCCTGTTTTGCGGTGATAAATGCTTTACAAGTAAATAAAAACCATAAACTGTCTAGTATTATGAAAGCGAGTTTGGATGGCCATAAGCCACTTGCATAAATAGCCATAATGAATCCTGTCGGAAAATTGATTAATAGAACTGCATATACATATAATCTACCCATTGCTTTGTGCAGTTTTTTATGATAAACCAGTATGTAACTTGAAAACTGAGTGAATCCTGCAATGAGGGTAAATAAGCTTGTAAATACGTGTATGTAAAACGCATAAAGCCACACTTTTATGTGTATGTATTCTTGTTTCTGACTAAGAAACTCATAGTGGGTGTCAAAACTGGCATATCCTATTATCATTCGTAACATTAGGAATGTGGCTACACACATCACTAAGTAAAAAAGTATATCCTTAGCAGTTTGTATTAATAATTTTATCAAGTCATTCACTTTAGCGCAGTGAAAATAGCTACTGCTTTGGATAATCAAGTAAACTAAACATTAAGTTGTTCTCGGTTAACAGCCATCAAAGTATAGGTGACAGTTTTTATTTTGCCGATTATTTATCATTTATTGCCTCGTCTTAGTATCTACGAGATGTATCTGTACAGGAAAACAATTAGTTATCTAAATTAATGTAGGATTATATTTTCTATTGATTAGTTTCGTTGCAATAGAAATTTATCTATTAGCTCAATAAACAAAAAAGTATGTCCACAATAGTAGAGGCGATAAAAACATTACCAGTTTCACAAAAAGCAGCCCTTTATCAGCTACTTTCTGAGGATGAAGAACTTAAAAACTATCTTCTATCGAGCAATGAACTATTTGATGAATTGGAGCGTAGAGATTTGGCTATTAACAATGGAGATATCCAATTAACAGATAGGCAGGAGTTACATAATCGCCTGCAAAACCGCAGAGATGCGATATAAATTATTGAAGTATTCCGTAGTTGATGATGAAATAGTTAATACTATTATTTATTACGAAGCTATCTCTTACAGTTTAGCCTTGAAATTTGAAATACAAATAAATAAGGCATTCGATGAGTTAGAAACAAATCCAGCGAATTACTTTAACCTTAATGACAAAAAGCATAGAAGAATAACTATTGAAGATTTTCCCTATGCTCTCATATATTGTATTGAAAACGAAACGGTAATAGTCAAAATGCTATTCCCTTTATTGCAAAGTCCTGCAAAACTTTGGATAGGAATACGTTGATTTTATTTTCATCTAAACCATTCCACTCCAATATTGTCACTGTAAAAAATAGTTTATGAGTCTCACAGAAAGCATTGTCATTGCAGGAAATAGCAAAAGTCCACTAACTGTAAAAAGATTTGGTTATGGTACTATGCGTCTTACGGGCGAAGGGATTTATGGCGAACCACCAAACAGAACAGAAGCCTTGGAGATATTGAAACTTGCTATTAAAAGTGGGGTAAACTTTCTGGATACTGCCGACTATTATGGGGAAGATGTAACCAATAGATTAATAAAAGAGGCATTATATCCTTATACGTCCGATTTGGTTATCTGTACCAAAGTGGGCGCAACACGCAAACCCGATAAGAGTTGGATACCCTTTAATAAGCCTGAGAACTTGCGTACAAGTATTGAAAACAACCTCCGTACGCTCAAAATAGAACAAGTTCAATTGGTACACTTTAGATCGATGGGGAGTCATGGAAATGTACGCTATGAAGAATCAATGGAGGCCATGTTTGACATGCAAAAGGAAGGAAAGATATTGCATGTTGGGGTGAGTAATGTAAGTGCCGAACAACTAAAAACTGCCCTTAAAATGGGAGAGATAGCCACCGTAGAAAACATGTATGGGCATGGACAACGTACTACTTTAAAAACTCCTTATGGCGAAAACGCAGGAGGAGAAGAAGTGCTGAGCATCTGCGAGGAGAATAATATCCCCTTGATTCCTTTCTTTTCTTTGATTAATTCACTAGGTAAAAAAGATACTAGGATAGCAGCCATTGCACAAAAGTATTCGGCAACCGAAGCGCAGATAAACCTAGCATGGTTGCTTCATCGCTCCCCTTGGATATTGCCAATACCTGGTACAAGTTCGTTAAAGCATTTTGAAGAGAATATTAAAGCGGCAAACATCCAATTGACCGAAGAGGATATGACTTTTCTTGAATAGAATAGGAGGTTTGGGTTTTAATTAAGTACTTTTTATAACTCATATCTCATATCTCATATCTCATATCTCATATCTCATAACTCATATCTCAAAAGGCTTAGCTGTGTTTACTATTCTGATACTCGGTTGGAGTCATGCCAAACTGCTTCAGAAAGCTTCTGCCAAAGTTAGTCTGAGAGCTAAAGCCTACTATTTGTGCCACTTCGTAAATCTTATTATTGCCTTCTGCTAACAGTTCTGCGGCTCTTTTTAATCGGGTTATATTAATCAATTCATTGGGAGAGAAGTTAGAGATGGACTTTATTTTACGATACAAGGTAGGCTTGCTCATAATCATAATCTTAGCCAGGTGCTCTACATCCAAGTCTTCATTTTCTATATTATTATAAATGGCCTCTGTAAGCTTCTCCAAGAACTGTTCATCCGATTTTGAGTAGGCAATACTCTTAATATGAACCAAGGGCGATTTAGCAAAGTAGTCCTTAATTTTATCCCTATTGGCCAATAAGTTGGCAATCTGAACATGAAGATATTCTGGCGAAAATGGTTTATCTATATAGGCATCCGCACCTAGTTCCAAGCCTTCAATTCTAGATTGTAACGTATTCTTGGCGGTTAATAGCACCACTGGTATATGGCTATATTCAAAGCTTGTCTTTATAATCTTACAAAACTCAAAGCCGTCCATTACCGGCATCATCACATCCGATATGATGAGTTGAATAGATTCTTCTTGCAGTTTATTCAACGCATCTTGCCCATTCAATGCCTTAATTACCTGATACTTTTCACTCAAATCATCAGCTATAAACTCAAGCATTTCCTCATTGTCATCTACCAATAGTATCGTTCTTTTCATTTTAATTTGTTTTTGAACCGTGAGACGTAAATCGAGAATCGCAAGTCTTGAGCCGCTAATTACTTGCGATTCTCGATTTACGACTCACGGTTCTGATTTATGGGCAACCTCAACACAAACACATTCATCTTCCCATCTTCCGGGTTAATCAATTCCAGTGTCCCATTATGCAATTGAACAAGTGAAAGGGATATGGCTAAACCAATGCCTGTGCCTTTCTGTTTCTCAGTTTCCTTTAGCCTAAAGAACGGTTGAAACACCTTCTCGCTCATGTCTGTTGGTATTACAAAGCCATCATTTTTAATAGTGATAGTAAACCAATTGTCACCCTCGGCCACTAATTCAATGCTAACGGTGGTAGCAGCATATTTTACCGCATTACTAAAAAGGTTGTACAATATCTTGTCAACTGCGTCTGTATCTACGTGCGCAATGATATTGGTTTTTGATAATTGTAGGCTAAAATCCAACTTCTTCTCATCTGCCAATGGCTTAAAACTGCTGTAGGTCTCTTCTAATAATTCAGTTATATCTACCTCTGAGAAGTTTAAACTAAAGCCCAATATCTCCGTTTGACGGAAGTCGAGCAATTGATTACTCAAATCGACCAACCTATTAGTATTTCGTTCCATCACCTTCAAATAATTCATAACGTCGGGCGTATTCTCTCCCTTTTTAATAACTTTTTCCAATGGTGCTTTAATGAGGGTAAGATGCGTTTTTACTTCATGTGCCACATTGGTAAAGAAACTCATCTTTGCTTCAAATACCTCTTTTTCTTTCGTCTTTTCAAACTCTTCGAACTTCCTTTTACTCTTGGCTTCAGTCCATTTTTGATAATACCATATAATTGCAGTTATCAACAGTAAACCCAATAAAACATAGATAGTATAAGCCCAAGTACTCAGCCACCAAGGTGGTAAAATCTCTATTTCTAAGCTTGTTTCATAGCCAGATAGCAAGCCTGTATTGGTAATAGCTTTTACTTTAAAAACATAAGTGCCGGTAGACAAATCTGTAAAATAGGCTTTGCGGTTAGTCTTTAAGTAGGTCCAGTTATTATCCAAACCTTCCATTTTGTAAGCATACTCCGTCATTTCGGGCGCAGCATAGCCAAGAGCGGCAAAGTCAATACTTAATGTTGATTGATTATGATTGAGCGTAATCTTTTTTGTATTTATGATGGATTGTGTAAGCGGCGAACCCTCTTCGCCAGCAATAATGTCTTTATTAAATACTTGTAAGCCTGTAATGTATATGGGCGGCACAAAAGTATTGTCCACAAAATCCTTGGGGTTAAAGCTAATCAGTCCCTTTACACTACCAAAATACATCCTTCCATTGGCATCCTTATAAGCAGAATTAAAATTAAACTGATCATTTAATAAGCCGTTTACGGTGGTAAATACTTGCATTTTATTACTCGAAGTATTAAATCTCACCAGTCCTTTAGAGGTAGAAAGCCAAAGGATGTTCTTTTCATCTTCCAATATACCCAACACAAAATTGCTTGGCAAGCCATTGGCGGTTGTATAGGTAACAAACGAATTACTTCCCGCATCAAACCTGCACAAACCACTCTCTGTTGCAAACCAAAGTTGGTTTTTGCTATCCTCAAAAACACTATTAACCCGATCATTAGGAAGGCTTTTTGGGTTGGCTGCATAGTACCTAAAGTTACCGCCCTTCTTAGTTTTTGTGTTGTAATAATAGATGCCATTACCGTAAGTGGCAGCCCATAGCGTACCCTCTTTATCTTCCATCAAATAAGAATACCAACTATTCAATGGCATACCATCTAGTAAGGAAAAATTATCTTTGGTTTCATTGTATTTATAGGCACCTATGGACGTTCCTATAATTATATCGTTTGTGTGCGTTTTGGCCAAACAATAAATGAAATCACTTCTTAAATTATATGGGGCATTACTAGACCGATAATGTTTTTTTACCAAGCCAGAAGTAATATCCATTACATCTATACCATGCTCAAAAGTGCCAATCCACAAATCATTTCCATTCACTAATAGCCCATGAATATTGGTGTAGGCAATACTTTTGGCACTAACCGATGGCTTATACCAAGTAAACTTGCCCGTAGCAGTATCCAGTTTATTCAATCCCGCATCTTCTGTACCAATCCAAAGTTTGCCTGTTTGGTCTTGGTGAATCTCTCTCACCACATTGCCACTTAGTCCATTCTCGCCAGTTTTAGGAAATAGTTTAGTGAAGGGTGTAAATGGTTTTGAATAATAGTTGATGCCGCCAAAGTAAGTGCCGGCCCATATTCCACCTTCTTTATCCTTGCAAAAACAATAGACGGCATTGTCGGTGATAGAGTAGGGGTTGTTATATTCTTTTTGTAAATTAATGGCAGATTTTGTTTTGGTATCATACACAAAAATGCCCGATTCAGTAGCAATCCAATATTGTGATGGAGACACTTCTACAAAGTTTCGTACAAATATTTCTGGGTGATTTGCAGTGCCATAAAAGATGTTTTGATAAGTATTTGTGTTCGCATCAAACAGTTTAACGCCTTGTGAGGCCGTACCAATTAGAACTTTATTGTTTGATGTGGGATAAATTTTTTCTATCCAATGGGTAAGCGTAGAGTTATTGTTAATAAATACATCATAGCTAATAAACCTATTAGTGTGATAATTATATTTCTCTAAGTGTCCACCACTAGTCCCTACCCAAAAATCTCCATTAGCAGAAACACACATAGTGATAGCTTTAGTTAATTGCCTGGTGAGGATGGCTGTCTTATTCTTTGTAGCATCTTGGTATTTATATAAAGTTGAGCCCATTATAACCCATAAATTATTATGAGGGTCTTTGCAAACATCCGTCACCAGATTATTGGCAGTAACTGAAAGCAAGGAGAATCGTTCTTTTGCCGCATCATATTTATAAAGCCCACGTTCGGTAGCTACCCACAAAATGCCATTGGCATCTTCAAAAAGACGCCTGATAAAGTTGCTTCCAATGCTAGTGCTATCGTTTGGAATGTTTCTGAATATCTTGAACGAATAACCATCAAACCTATTCAATCCATCCTTTGTACCAAACCACATAAAGCCCTTGCTATCCTGCAAAGTGCAAATGACGGCACTGTTTGATAATCCATTTTCTACCTGATAATGCCTGAAATAATAGGATTGGCCATTTGCTTTTGCTAAGCAGATTAGGAGGCACATCAATGAAAAAAAATACTTTATGTTAAACAAGCAGTAAGTTTATTGAAATAATTAATCAAAAAGAATATCTACAAAGAAAACAATGGTAGCCCAAAGTACACAAAGAAAAACGAAGAAATACCTTTAGAACAAGATATTGATCAATTAGTCCAGCGATTATTTCTCTTCAAACCTTCCAGTTTAGTGTTGAGACTGACCAGTTTTATCGCTAAACTGGTCAGTCCCGTCGCTAAACCTATCAGTTTTGTGATAAAACCCATAAGTTTTGTCGCTAAATTGGTCAGTCTCGTCGCTAAACTTATCAGTTCCGTGATAAAACCTTTCAGTTTCGTCGCTAAACTGATGGGTTATGTCACTGAACCTATCAGTCTAGTGATTAATTAAAAAAGAGAATGCTAATTCTTTGAAGTGTTTATGACAGGCATTTGTATAATTTAAGTAATTCGACCCCTTAGACAATTCATTTCATATTCTCTTTTCTGTTTTCTCGGTGCCTCTGTGGCATTTTTTATTTAATTTATGGGTATTCTATTTGCCACTAATAACACAGAAAGAACAGAGAAAAGAAATGTTTATTCTATTTTATTCACGAAATACAATTATCGAAGAGGTCTATTGAAGAATGATATGTTTTGAAGAAGTTTTGAGACAAAATGAATACAAAATCTCGTAATAAGAAGCCAATTTTACACTTTGATTAACAAACGATGTAAAGTGCTTGCTTTGAAAGGTTTATAGGATGTCAATTTTCATTCGTTTATGTAAACCCTATCTCAGGAAAAGTTCCGCTCATCATATTAATTTCTACAAATAAAACTGCTTTATGAAGAAGTTTCTACAACGTTGGTGTCATAAAAAGTATGCACCAATGCTTTTCTCCGTCATTCTATTGTTTGTCACGAATTTATTAAATGCACAGGCTACAAACAGGGTAGTTGGTACAGTTACCAATCCTGCTGGTCAGCCATTGCAAGGGGCTTCAGTAACAATAAAAGGGGCAGATAAATCAACTATTACTGATGCAGAGGGCAAATTCGTGATGAATGCACCGAAAAATTCAACCATTGTAATCAGTTACATTGGCTATGAGAAAAAGGAGATAAAAGTAGATGGTACAAGTCCAATTTCCATTTCTCTTGCAGTTAAGAACGAAGCATTAGACGATGTAGTTGTTGTAGCTTATGGTACAGTTAAAAAGAAAGATTTAACGGGTGCTGTATCGGTGGTGAATATGGGTGAAGCTAAAAAGACCGCAACTTATGATGTGGCAAAAATGTTGCAAGGGCAAGTGCCCGGTGTAACTGTGCAGGGTAGCGGCGAACCAGGTGGTTATGTATCTATTAAAATTAGAGGAATTAGTTCTGTATCCGCTGGGAGCGATCCTTTATTTGTAATTGATGGAGTCCCAGTTGATGCACCATTTGATTTTTCTCCAAATGATATTGAGAGCATTTCTGTTCTTAAGGATGCTTCTGCTGCTGCATTATATGGAGCTAGGGGAAATAATGGAGTTATAATGATTACAACTAAGAAAGGTAAAATAGGCGTTTTACGTTTAAGCTATAACTCGTATGTAGGTATTCAAAACGTACCTAAAAAGATACCGGTTACCAACAGACTTGGCTATCAAACCATCACTAATGCCGCCGAAACAAATGCAGGTTTGTCATTGGCACCAGGTAATGACCCTACAAATCCTCAGTATATTAAACACGTAAACACCGATTGGCAAAAAGAGGCCTTTAAAACAGGTATCATACAAGACCATAATGTTAACTTATCTGGCGGAAATGAATTTACTACTTACAGTGCGTCCATTGGTTATTTCGACCAAACAAGTACCTATAATGGACCGCAGAAATATAATAGATATTCAATCAATACTAATTTACAAGGCAAAAAAGGTAGATTAAGTTATGGAATTAAGGTTGCTTATACTCAGTCTCATAAGGTTAATCCTTACAATGCTATGCAATATCATGCAGTTTTTGGAGGAGCAGTAACAAGTGTGCTAACAGCTATTCCTACCATGCCTGTGTATGATTCTTCTCGTTTGCGTGGTTATGGAGGTAGCGATAATGCCACTCAGAGGGCAATCACCCTAAATGTTGTGGGTATGAACAATGTGCTACAAGATTACAGCAACCGAAACAGGTTTTTGGCAAGTTCATTTAGTGAAATTGAAATTTTAAAAGGTCTTAAATACAGATTAAACCTAAGTTACGACAGAACCGATTGGTATAATTTTCATTTTGAGCCAACATTCGATCTAGGTTGGTACTATTTAAATACTCAGGCTTTTATGGCTACCGGAAATGGCAACTCTTCTTCTGCTTTAATTGAAAACTTATTAACTTACCAACATCAATATAATAAACATAAGTTTGATTTGTTTGCTGGTATCACATATAAAGAAGATAAAGATGCCGGATTTTCTGCTTCAGGTACTGGTTTTACAGAACCCTATTTTTATTTGTCATCACTCGAAGCTGCTAATAAAAGCGTAACTGATAATTATAGCTCACATGCATATTCTGCTTTACTTAGTAGAATAAACTACAATTATGATGAAAGGTATCTTATTACTCTAAATGAGAGAAGGGAGAATAGTTCAAACTTTAGTCCAAAGTATAAAATTGCTGAGTTTGCCTCTTTTGGATTTGCTTGGAACATACATAACGAAAAATTTATAAAACTCCCAAGCTTAGTAAGCACATTGAAATTGAGAGGTGGGTATGGTTCGTTGGGTAATGAAAATATTCCACGTTATGCGTACCAATCTGTAGTAAATGCAAATGCTAGCTATTTATTTGGCAACACTTTGGCACCAGGTACAATTACCAAACAATTGGTCGATCCAAATATCAAGTGGGAGACAACAACTTCTACGTCAGTTGCGATAGAAATTGGTTTGTTGAAAGAAAAAATAAGGTTTACTGCCGAATACTTTAAAAGAAAAAGTACCGATATGTTGTACTATGCGGCAGTTCCACTTTCTACGGGTTCTTTCCCTTCCAATGTCTTGACTAATATAGCAGAGTTAGAGAACCATGGCTTTGAGTTTACATTGGCTTATCAAAACAATGACCACAAGGTTAAATATAATGTTTCAGGGAATTTACACACGTTGAATAATAAATTATTGAAAATTACTGGTTCAAAAAATGACCACATAGATGGTGCCGGTTCAAGATCAGTAGTAGGGCGTTCTGTTGGTGATATTTATGCTTATCAAACTGATGGTATATTTAATAATGCTGGAGAAGTTGCTAAAAGTGCTACTCAAAGTGGTGCAGCAGCGGGTGATATTCGTTTTAAAGATGTAGATGGCAATGGCATAATTAATGGCGACGACCGTACTTATTTGGGTACTGCCATACCAAAAGTTTATTATGGGTTGAATGTAAATTTAAATTACGAACACTGGGACTTCTCTATGTTCTGGCAAGGCAATGCTGGTAACAAAATTTTGAATGGAGTTTACCACGATTTAATGGGGGAACAATATAGTAATAACCACATTGATGCCTTAAATTATTGGACGCCTACACACACAAATACAAATGTTCCTCGTCCCATAATTGGTGATCCAAATAGTAATAACAGATTCAGTAATAGGCACATTGAAAGCGGCAATTATATTAAACTTCAAAACTGTCAGATTGGCTATACGGTCTCTGATGGTTTGCTAGGTAAAACAAAAATTATCAAAAACTTTAGGGCTTACTTATCAGGACAGAACTTAATCACTATTACCAAGTATAAAGGCTATGATCCAGACTTCCTAAGTGATGGCTTATTTAGTCGTGCACTCGATGGAGGTTCTTTCCCAAATCCACGTGCATTTATGCTAGGATTACAAGTTGGTTTCTAACTCAAGCCGATTGATATTTTTAATATAATTAAACGTCAAACAATGAAACTTAATAGATTAAATATTTACGCGGCAATTGTAATAGCTGCTTCAACAACCTTCTTTGGTTGCGATAAAAGAACAGATTTAATTAATCCCAACGCCCAGACATCATCCAGCTTCTGGCAAAATAGCTCCGATGCACTTAAAGGCATCAATGCCGCTTATGCCAGCTTAATTGTGGATGGTAGCTACATGCGTTGTACGCCCTTGATGTTAGATTTAAGGGGCGATGACACTCATAGCAACAGCCCTTGGGATCAGATGTATAATTCAGGGAAGTTTTCTTTAAACACGGATAACGAACAGATTTATGGATGGGCATTTGGTGCTTATTACGAAGGGGTGTCTAGCTGTAATCAAGTATTGAATTTTGTTCCAAACATTAAAATGGATGCTGCGTTAAAAAATAGGGTATTAGGACAAGCCTATTTTTTACGGGGTCTATACTTCTTCCATTTAGTAAATATGTTTGGTAATGTAGCATTGCCAATAAGTACAAATATTATCTACAACAAGCAACGTACACAATCAGAAGGATGGGCACAGGTAATCAGCGATTTTCAGCAAGCTTCCACACTGTTACCTACCTCCTATATTAGCGTTGCTGGGGCTGATGCTGGTCAGGTAGGTCGTGCTACGAAGGGTGCTGCTTTAGCTTATTTAGGAAAGAGTTATTTGTTCAATAAAAGCTACGACTCTGCTGCAAGTTGCTTTAAATCTGTTATAGATTTGGGTGTGTATAGTTTGGTTCCTAATTATGCCGATAACTTTACAACTAACAATGAAAATAACGCCGAATCAATTTTCGAGGTACAGTTTTCTCGTGATGCAGGCGGCAAAGATTTAGGTTGGGGTGGCAATCCTTCTTCTAGTTGGGGTAAAACCTCTGCTAGGGCAATTACCTATGCGCCAAGAGGTTTTGGCTGGACAGACGTTCAACCAACTAAAACTTTATTGTCTGAGTTTCAACAAGAGAAAACGACTAAGAATCAAGAGGATCCTCGCCTCACAGCTACTATGTTTTACAATAAGCCTGGCCTTAAATTATATGGCAAGTCATTCAGCTCAAATTATGCAGGCAACAAAGCTGATTTAAATGATGTATTCTGTGCAAAGTATGAAAATAGCGACGGCACTTATGCTGATGAGTACGATTGGCGTTCTGGAATCAATGAACGTTTAATGCGTTATGCGGATGTGTTGATGATGTATGCTGAATGTTTAAACGAAACTGGTCATACGGCCGATGCATATCAATTTATTCAACAAGTGCGCACAAGGGCAGGCTTGGCTAACTTGGCAACCATAAAGCCTGCTATGACTCAGGATCAAATGAGGGATCAGATAAGCCATGAGCGCTTTTTAGAATTTGCTTTAGAAGGACATCGTTTTGATGATATCCGTAGATGGGGTTGGCTACAGGATGCTACCAAACTGGCATTTTTGCAATCACGGGATGATGAATTTACTACTTACAAAGTGGGTAGGGAATTGTACCCAATACCACAAAGCGGAGAGATTGATGTAAACCTTGGCTTTAAACAAAATCCCGGGTACTAATTAAGATGCATCTATTTAATTGATTTTTAAAATTAAACTCATGAAAAAAATATTATTGTTGTTGGCATTGGTTACAATTATGTTGTCTAACCAATCTTGTCAAAAAGACCTTGTTGTTTTCAATGCAAACGATACTACCTCGGTGATTCTTCCGCCGCCTGCACCTTTCGATATAAGTGCTATTTCAGATAAATACGGCTCTGTTACGGCCTTTTCGAACTATCTAAAATGGGGGTCTTACAATGTCCACGATCCATCCATATTCAAGGATGGCGATTGGTACTATTGCTATACAACAGATGCATCTTATGGTAATACCATCACTACCGATCAGCATGTACAAATCCGTAAGTCTAAAGATTTGGTTCAATGGCTATTTGTAGGTTGGGCTTTTAATAGTATTCCTACCATGGGGGCTCAGTATATTACTTCAAATGGAGGCACGCCATTCACAGGTGTATGGGCACCTTATGTGTTAAAAGTGGGTAATGAATACCGATTGTATTACTCATTATCTTCAGCTGTTTCCAAGCTAAGTTGTATTGGTTTGGCTACTTCTACAAGCCCTATTGGGCCTTGGGTCGAAAAGGGTATTGCTGTCGGAAGTAAGCCTTCTGTAGCCGGTACAAATGCCATCGATCCTACTGTAATTTTTTCTCCAACCGGTGATCAATGGATGTGCTACGGATCGGCTTATGATGGTATCTACGAAGTAAAACTTAATTCAGCTACTGGGTTAGCGGAAACTGCTGGCGATCTAGGTGTTCGAGTTGCCAATCGTGGGTTTACGGGTGGTAAATACAATGGTAATATCGAAGGTTCAGAAATTATCTATAACCCAACCTTAAAGAAGTATTTCTTATTTATGGCTTATGATTGGATTGATACCAAATACAATACCCGTGTAGGTAGGGGAGACAATCCCAATGGTCCATTCTACGATTTTAATGGGGTGGATATGAATACAAAAGCCGATCATGGCCCCATGATTGTGGCACCTTATCAATTTATGGGTCACGGAGGATGGCAAGGAGTTTCACACCCTGCAGTTTTCAGTGATGGTAATGGACAATATTTTATTGCCAATCAAGGTCGTCCTCATGCCGATAAGGGCTACATGGATTTACATGTCCGCAAGCTATTCTGGACTTCCGATGGCTGGCCGGTTGCTTCTCCCGAACGTTATGCCAATGTACCACAAACAGAAGTTACTTCAAATGAGTTAATAGGAAATTGGGAACAAATTGTTCTTGGATATACTGTTGTAGTTGGTTATGCCAATGAACAAACCGATCCTCAGATGCAAACTGCTGTAGACTTAGTATTATCTGCTGATGGAACTTTTAATGGTAACACGGCCAACAAATGGACATACGCCTCTTCTGTATTATCTCTTAGCTGGAATAATGGGGCGTCCATTGATAAAGTACTTGTATCAAGAGAAAGAGATTGGGAGAATTACATTGATAGTAAACCTATTTTCACTGGCTTGAATGCATTTGGAACAGCCATTTGGGGTAAAAAGAAGTAGAGACGCATGATAATGCGTCTTAAATTAGAACCATTTATTTCACTCAACAGTACAGATATTCCCCACAACACCCACCCCCTTTAGGGTAGACGCCGATGGCAAAGGGAGTAGACGTCGATGGCAAAGAGAGTAGACGTCGATGGCAAAGTGAGTAGCCGTCGATGCCAAAGAGAGTAGACGTTGATGCCAAAGAGAGTAGACGTTGATGCCAAAGAGAGTAGACGTTGATGGCAAAGGAAGTACAATGGTAATGACATTTTTTTCACATTGAAATCAGCCTGATTGTCACATTGAGGCATTAATTAGTGATTCTCAAGTCTGTTGAAAATTACAATTCGCTTAGTTCTACTCCATAATCGTCGCGTCATTGCGAGGAACGAAGCAACCTTTTTTAGGATTAGTACGCTTAATCATATTAAAAGGTTGCTTCGTTCCTCGCAATGACGGGGAGACCTGAGCGATTTTAAAAGATGTCATTAGCAGCTTGTCGAAATGCAAACAGTTTAAATATATCATCACGCTTTCAGTTAGCTCAAGATGACAGACTGCTTTTC